>NZ_PYCI01000001.1:0-134219 GCF_003015105.1 Chroococcidiopsis sp. CCALA 051
TGGTAATGGGTGATGGGTAATGGGTAACGGGTAATTGGTTGTTCACCCTCAGCTCTCTTCTCGCGACTTTTGTACGAGCGGGTTTTGAACGTGGATTTATTGCCATAACTCGTAAATCTGTTGCTAAACCCGCCCCTACGACTCCCCGATCTACAGGTAGATAATATGGTGAGACAAATTATCAGATTGTTGGGAACTGCGATCGCAGTAGGTTTGGGTTTAGGTGGAGTAATTCCCTCAACCGTACAAGCCGTGCAGCTAGGAGACGGTTCAGTTGCTTTCGTACAACCGCCAGATCTATTAGAAGCAACAACCACTTTTGATAGCGTCAGCGTCTGGGGCGCAACTTACTACTTCACGATCGCCATTCCCAAAGCAGCAAGCGAACCCTTACAACGGGTAACGATTCATCAAAAGGAAGGCGCAGACAATATTCGCTATAGGCTCGATGATACCCGCGCATTTGTTGGCACGCGCCGCGATCGCGGTGACAAAATTCAATTAGGCGAAGTTACCCACGATCGAGAAACGCGAACGGTGACAGTCAATTTCGATCCGCCAATTCCCCCAGGTAGAGCCATTACAATCGGGCTCAGACCGAGAGCGAATCCCACAACTTCTGGAGTTTATCTATTTGGTGTCACCGCTTTTCCGCCAGGGGAAAAAGTCCGCAGTCAATTCATGGGCTTCGGTCGGTTACATTTCTACAACAACGGTGGGAGTAGAGACATTTTTTGAATCAGTTATCAGTTATCAGTTATCAGTTATCAGCGAAGAGTGGTAGTTGGTAATTGGTAATTGGTAGTTGTTTTCTCTCTCAGCTCAAGAGTAACTCCCTCCATTTTGACTTCTGACTTTTGACTTTTGACTTTTCTAATGCCGATGATGGTAGCGGCTGAAGTTGGGACCGTAAGTTGCTAGTAAGTTTTGTGGAGATAGGGCAATTTCGGGCGTACCCGTGCAAATTAGGCTTTGGTTGAGACAGAGAACGCGATCGCAGTGATGGTTGACCATATCTAAATCGTGAGAGATCTGCAATACCGTCCAATTTTCCTGCTGTTTGAGTTCGTTTAATAAGTTGTAAAAATCGGCTGCCCCTTGCGCGTCAACACCTGCAAAAGCTTCATCCAAGATTAACAGCTGCCGTGGCATTACCAAACAATACGCTAGCAGCACCCGTTTTAATTCACCTCCACTGAGGCTACCAATTGCCTGTCGGCGCAGATGATAGCCGTTAACTCGTTTTAATGCTCGGTCGATCGCCTCTTTTTTTCTCTCCGGTCGAGGATGCATTGAATTTATTATAGGGACGCATAGCTGTGCGCCCCTACCCTGTTGTCTCTCCACGTATCCCAACCCAACTAATTCGCTGACAGAAATCGGAAAACTGCGATCGAAGATAAAATTTTGCGGCATGTAGCCGATCTGATGGCACAATCTCCCCAAGCGTTCTAGGGGGCGATCGAAAATTTCAATTTTGCCCGCAGCATAGGGAATTATTCCCAATAATGCTTGTACGAGGGTGCTTTTCCCCGCGCCGTTGGGACCGACAATCGCTGTATCCGTCCCTGAAATCAGTTCAAAGGAAACATCGCGGACAGCGAGATAGTTACCTTGATAAACTGTTAAGTCTTCTACCTTCAGAATCGGGTATTTGTTACTAGTTATTGCTGAATGATTCACAATTATTTACTGACAAGCCGATTCTAATGATTTGAGGTTGGCTTTCATTGCCGTGAAATAATATTGGGGATTCGTCTCTCCTGTTTCCAGAGGATCGAGAGGTCTGAAAGTCAAGTTTAAATCTTGCGAAAGATTTTTTAGTAACCTGTTATCTGTCCCTGGTTCGCCAAACACCGCTTTGACATTATATTTTTTCACCGCCGCGATCGCCCTTTGAATATCCTGGGGCGATAATTGGTCTTCGGGAATTTCTACTACTGCTACTTGTTTGAGTTTGTAACGTTGTGCCAAATAAGGATAGGCATCGTGGAAGGTGACAAACGTGCAGTTAGGATATTTTTGTAACCTTTGCCTAAACTCGCGATCGAGTGCCTGCAACTGTTGGATGTAGTTGGCGGCGTTAGTGGTGTAAGTCGCTTTATTTTGCGGATCGGCAGCAATTAAGCCATCTCGAATGTTATCGACTTGTTTTTGCGCCAAGACGGGATCGAGCCAGACATGGGGATTACCCTCAGCGTGTTCGTGTCCGTGTCCGTGTTCTTCTTCTGAAGTGGTTTCTTCCACTGGGGAGATTTCTGTTACAGGTTTTATTCCTTGACTTGCTTCGACTTGTTTCAACTTGGAGTTACCCGCATTTTTTACCGTATCTTCCAGAAATTCCTCCAAGCCCAAACCGTTTTTGACTAAAACATCAGCCGTGGCGATCGCCTGCACGTTAGCTGGTGTTGCTTGGTATTCGTGGACTTCCGTACCAGGCGGGACTAAAATTTCTACTTGCGCCGCCTCTCCTGCTACTGCTTTGGTAAACCAGTACATCGGTAAAAATGTCGTCACTACCTTTGACCGATCCGACGGCGAAGCAACTGTCTCAACTTGAGGCGCAGGTGGCGGCGAACTCGCTTGGTTATTGCAGCCTGTAACAATTGATGACAGTAGGAGTGACATCAAGGGTAGGCTGAGTTGCCATCCAGCCCAATATCTCAAGTAGCAGCGGCTCACAATTTTTCTCCTGGCATTAGTTAAAGGGTTGCGTTTGAACCAGAAGTCTATTTTACAACTACAATGAGAATCAATATCACCTTATTCTCCAATCGCAGGAATGAGTCACTACCTTTGGTATATGTTGCGACTACGTATCAATTATGAGTAGTAATGGCAACCCCCCTAAGATAGGAAATTTAAATAAAAAATTGTTGAAAAAATACAGCTAAAGTCGCTTGTTTTCTGTCAAACTATTGAGAAAAGTTGCACGCTCTTGCTATCAGATGTAGTCACGACTTCATAGTTGCTACAACACAGTTGCTATGACTTCATAGAAGCGAGAGAGCAACATCTTGGTGTGAGGAAAGTAAATCATGAATAAAAGCTTGTGGCGATCGCTTTTGGCTAGTCCGGTAGTTTTTGCAACTATATTAGCTTGCAGCCCGTGGTTCCCTGCCGCAGCGAATCCAAAGACTAGCAATACTATGGCGCAGGTGACTTCAGTTTCCCAGTTATCAGACGTGCAACCAACTGACTGGGCTTTTCAGGCATTGCAATCTTTGGTCGAACGTTACGGTTGTATCGCAGGTTATCCTGATGGTACGTATCGCGGTAATCGAGCCTTAACAAGATATGAGTTCGCGGCGGGATTAAATGCTTGTTTGGATCGAGTCAACGAGTTGATTGCTACGGCAACAACAGACTTAGTGACCAAAGAAGACTTGGCTACCCTACAAAAGTTACAAGAAGAGTTTGGCACAGAACTTGCTACCTTGCGCGGTCGAGTTGATAGCTTAGAAGCAGCAACCGCTGAGTTAGAAGCAAATCAGTTTTCTACCACCACGAAACTAAGTGGAGTTGTTGTTGCCGCAGTCTCGGATGTTTTCGGCGGCGACAATGCCGAAACTGGTGAGGAAGTAGAAGACAATACTATTTTTACAGACAGAGCCAGACTAGAATTCAGTACTAGCTTTACCGGAAAAGATTTACTGTACACGCTCATCTCGGCGGGCAACTTTAGGGGGTATGCTGGGATTACAGGCACGGCAGAAGGAGATTTAGCTTTCACCCGCGCCCAAGATGAAGAAGAACCAGATAACGATGTTGGTCTAGAAACTCTAGAGTACACTTTCCCCCTTGGTGAGAGTACAGAAGTTACCCTAGCTGCGGCTGGTGCGGCGTTCTATGATTTTACTGATACAGTAACGCTATTCGATGGGGATGGTGATTCAGGCGCATTATCTCTGTATGGCACGCGCAACCCCATCTACAACTTAGGCGATGGTGCGGGCTTAGGCATTAAACATCAATTAGGCGATCTAATTGAGATCAGTTTAGGTTACTTAGCAGCAGAGGGGAGCGATCCAGCTGATAGTAGTGGCTTATTTAACGGTCCCTATGCGGCGATCGGACAAGTCTTATTTAAGCCAAGCGATCGCATAAAGTTAGGCTTGACTTACGTTCATTCATACCGCGCTGACGATACAGGTACGGGTAGCAGAAATGCCACTTTTAATCAGTTCGATGCCGATTACTTTGCTAGCAGACAAATCATCGGACAAGGGGACGACGCACCAGATGTTCCGACTTCCAGCAATGCTTATGGCGTACAACTATCTTGGCAATTGAGTGACGGCATTGTCGTTGGTGGTTGGGCTGGCTACACGAGAACGACTTTGCTTTCTACAGTGAATGGCGCATTCGATCGCGGCGATTTAGAAATCTGGAACTACGCCGTTACTTTAGGCTTTCCAGATTTCGGTAAAGAGGGCAGTCTCCTTGGTTTTGTCTTTGGTATGGAACCAAAAGTGGAAGATTCTACTGTTGCTGAAGTTACGGAGGACGAAGATACTTCCTTCCATATTGAAGGATTCTATCAATATCAACTCACGGATAACATTGCCATTACTCCAGGCGTAATTTGGATTACTGCACCTGGATTTAATAACGACAACGATGATGCCATCATCGGCGCACTGCGGACGACATTTAGTTTCTAAACATGTAGGGACAAAATGTAGGGGCGCACAGCTGTGCGCCCCTACAAATGTGTTGCAAACATTCGATCGCAAAATGTAGAGACGTTACATGTAACGTCTCTACAAACGAAAATTAATCAATCCAACGCGCAGCATCTTTCGCGTGATATGTCAATATCATATCTGACCCCGCCCGTTTAAAGCTTGTCAGAGTCTCCATGACGACCCGCTGTTCGTCGATCCAGCCATTGAGGGCAGCGGCTTTCACCATCGAATACTCGCCAGAGACATTGTAGGCAGCTACAGGTAAATTGGTCGCTTCCTTCACCCGCCAGATAATGTCCATATATGCCAAAGCAGGTTTCACCATCAGCATATCTGCGCCTTCAGCAATATCGAGTTCGACTTCTTTAATTGCTTCACGGGCGTTCCCCGGGTCCATTTGATACGTGCGGCGATCGCCAAATTGGGGTGTAGAATCGGCAGCATCGCGGAAGGGTCCGTAATAAGCTGAAGCGTACTTCGCCGCATAAGATAAAATCGGCGTATCTTGGAATCCTGCTGCATCTAACCCTTCGCGGATCGCTTGCACGAATCCGTCCATCATTCCCGAAGGTGCGATGATATCTGCCCCAGCTTTCGCTTGAGACACTGCTGTTTTCTTGAGTAATTCTAAAGTCGGATCGTTCAGAACTCGACCCATCAGATCGCCTGTTTGCAAATAGCCGCAGTGACCGTGACTGGTATACTCGCACAAGCAAGTGTCGGCAATGACAATTAAATCTGGTACTGCTTCTTTGACAGCAGTTGCAGCTTTCTGGACGATCCCGCAATCGTGCCAAGCTCCGGTTGCATCGGTATCTTTATCTTCAGGAATGCCAAATAGAATAATCGACGGGATACCCAGATCGTAAACTTCTTTGGCTTCCTCCACAATTTTGTCTACCGATAACTGGTAGACTCCTGGCATCGATTTAACTTCTTTGGCAAATGCTTCACCAGGGACGGCAAATAGAGGATAAATTAAATCGTTTTTAGATAAAACCGTTTCCCGCACCATCCGGCGCAGTTGGGGATGAGTTCTTAAGCGGCGAGGGCGATGAATTGGAAACATGACGTTGTATTATGACAGCTTGAGAAGATGTAGCGCTCAGATCTTGAAGTATATTACGCGGCGATCGCCCTACTGACAGAACGGGCAACTGTTGTTAAAAATATTAAGGATATTAAACGAACTCTAAGCGATCGCACATTGTTTTACCCGATTAGAAGCGATCGCGCTACTCATTTTTTGCACCACATCTCGACAGCGCCAATAACTAGCATGAGCATCGCCACCATTAATTAACAAAGATACAGGAGTTTGGCGAAAAGGTAACATCAGCAAATCAGTAAAATCGGTATCTCTGGTAATGACATCTTCAATTTCAACTAAACCGCTACCTACCACCTCCTGCATCACCTCTTTCAGCGTCCAAGCAAACGGATCGCTGGGGTGAATGAAATTGTACCAAGGTAAAGGCTGCTGTCTGCGCTCTCGATACAAGGTTTGCAGTAGCTCTTGTAAATTCTTGGCAATATCGTAAGTATCACCGAGTCCCGTCGTCGCATCAGGTACGAGATCGATCAGATTGAATAAAGCAATGGGAGAACCCAGCGTGTGAATGCTAGCAAGGCGGATACCCCGTTCGCGTTCCGGTGCTACACCAAAAATTCGCTGGCGAATCGTGCGGACGCGATCGCCACCTGGTACATTAGGAAGATCCCAACGTCCTGCAAACAGAATATCGAATAAAATTACCGTCCCCCAACTATGACCTACTATATGCAAGCGATCGTCTGGCTGGGGTTGTGAGGGTAAATTTACTTCTATTTGCCGTGCCAATTCCTCAACAACTTTAGCACCAACATGACGGTTGATATACAATGTTGCATCCCCAATAAACTGCATCAGTTGTGTGGAGCGGAAATTGCGAAACCACAGACGCTTCCACTGGCTAGAGGCGCGGAACTTATCCAGACGTTTTTGTTGTTCGTCAAATAGAGTGTCACCCCAGTAAAGCGGAATGTATTTAGGATTGAGCGTCGGTGCATGGGACGCGATCGCCCGATCGAGCAATTTAATCAAATCGTTGGCATAGCTTGGCTGTGCCTGCTGTTCGCGAGTATTAACGCCATGAATGAACAGAATATAGTCAGTAGCCATTGACGCACCTATTTTACTTGAAGCTCTCTGACTATTGCTTCAGGCGCTGTGCTGCAAATTCAGGAAAAGAAAGATTTTTGGCAATTAATCTTTGTCAAAAATTTATAACAATCGCACGATAAAAGGGTAGCGGAAAGACTCGTCAGGATGACTCAAGACTTTGACGATCGCCAGAATAGTTAATCCCCAGTGAATTAAAAATCCCAGTCCAGCTAAAGGAAATAATAAACCAAAGCTGATCGTCACCAGCACGCCAATAACTAATGCCCAAAACCAGACATTTAAGTGAAAATTAATCGCTTCTTTGGCGTTTTCCTTGACGATTGGATCGTCGGAGACAAATAAAACCGCGATGGGGATACCAACAGATACCAGAGTGGTACTGAAAAAGATTGCTCCGTGGCTAATCGCCGATAGCAGTTTCCGCTTGTCAGGGTCGTACATACAAACACATTCCTCAGTTGCAGATTGTTATCCTAAATAAAGGTAAATTAGATTCTGCTAGACTCTGGTTTTTACTTCCTGTTACATCCTACAGCTAAGCTTCAATGATCTCCAACGACCTACAAGCAGATTTACAAACAGAGGTGGAGCGGCGACGCAATTTCGCCATCATCTCCCACCCAGACGCAGGTAAAACTACACTAACAGAAAAGTTATTGCTGTACGGGGGAGCAATTCACGAAGCAGGAGCTGTCAAAGCGAGACGAGCGCAGCGCAAGGCAACTTCTGACTGGATGGCAATGGAACAGCAGCGGGGAATTTCCATTACCTCAACAGTCTTGCAGTTTGAATATCACAACGCTCAGATCAACTTGCTAGATACGCCAGGACACCAAGATTTTAGCGAAGACACCTATCGTACCCTAGCAGCGGCAGATAATGCGGTGATGTTGATTGACGCTGCAAAAGGCTTGGAACCGCAGACGCGCAAATTATTTGAAGTCTGTAAACTGCGATCGCTGCCCATTTTTACATTTGTGAATAAACTCGACCGTCCTGGGAGAGAACCGCTATCGCTGTTGGATGAAATTGAGAAAGAATTAGGGTTGCAGACTTACGCGGTCAATTGGCCGATCGGTATGGGCGATCGCTTTAAGGGAGTTTTCGACCGTCGTACGCAGGAGATCCACTTATTTGAACGGACGGCTCACGGTAGCAAAGCAGCGGCGGATACGATCGTTAATTTGGGCGATCCGCGCATCGAGCAGTTGTTGGAACAAGACCTTTACTACCAACTGAAAGAGGATATAGAACTTTTAGAAGAAGCGGGATCGGAACTAGATTTAGATCTCGTCCACCAAGGCAAAATGACTCCGGTATTCTTTGGTAGCGCCATGACAAATTTTGGCGTGGAGTTGTTTTTAAATGCCTTTTTGGACTACGCCCTCAAACCCTATGCCCGTGTTAGCAGTATGGGTGAAATCGCTCCTTCCTATCCAGAATTTTCGGGTTTCGTGTTCAAACTTCAGGCAAATATGGACCCGAAACACCGCGATCGCGTCGCATTTATTCGCGTCTGTACGGGTAAATTTGAAAAAGACATGACGGTGAACCATGCCCGCACTGGTAAAACGATCCGTTTGTCAAGACCCCAAAAATTATTTGCTCAAGACCGCGAATCAATTGATGTAGCCTATCCCGGCGATGTAATTGGTTTAAATAATCCAGGCATGTTTGCGATCGGCGACACGATTTATACAGGACAAAAGCTAGAGTACGAAGGTATTCCTTCTTTCTCTCCCGAACTGTATGCCGTGATGAGAAACCCCAACCCTTCTAAATTTAAGCAATTTCAAAAAGGCGTGTCCGAGTTGCGAGAAGAAGGCGCAGTCCAGATTATGTATTCAGTGGATGAATCCAAGCGCGACCCAATTTTAGCAGCAGTAGGACAATTACAATTTGAAGTGGTACAGTTCCGCTTGCAAAACGAATATGGAGTCGAGACGCTACTAGATTTATTGCCTTACACTGTCACTCGTTGGGTAGTTGATGGTTGGGAAGCTTTAGAAAAAGTGGGGCGGATCTTTAACACCATGACAGTGAAAGATTCTTTAAATCGTCCCGTGTTGTTATTCCGTAACGAGTGGAATTGTCAGCAACTCGAAGCAGACCACCCAGATTTGAAGTTGAGTAAAATTGCTCCCTTAACTTCTGTGAGTGCAAATAGCATTTAATGTAGAGACGTTACATGTAACGTCTCGACTGCATAGCGATCGCCTATCCTCCCTATAGAAAGATTGTTGTCCAATTCAATCTTTTTTTAAGGAAGTTTAACTATGAAAGCGATCGCAACTTTCCAAACCGCAGTTCAACCAACCCAACGACAATTCAATCCTACTCAACAGAAAGGTAAATTAGTCGCTCAATGGTTTCCCATCGATGGCAAATTAGTTTGTAAATGGTGCAAAATTTAACAATTACAACTTTCTTCTTAATTCCGAATTCCGAACTCCGAATTCCGAATTCTTACGTCCATGCTCGAAAGAAGGTATTATCTTCCCAAATAGCAGCAGTGCGTTGCTCGATCGCTGCTAATTCTTGCTGAGATAGAGGTTGAAAAGCTTGAGCTACGTTAACATTCTCTTCTAATTGCGCGATCGTTTCTGCTGCCACAACACAACAATGCACTCCTGGTTGAGACATAGCATATCCTAATGCTTGATTCATCCCATCTAACCCACCAGGTTTGAATAAGCGACCGTAAGCCGGAACTTTCATGGCAATTACACCAACATTTTTCTCCCTTGCAACTGGTAGAACCACAGGAAGAAAGGGACGTGGATGGTGTTTATCTGCTGCGTTGACGGGAATTAGAGTCGCGTCAAATGAATAGCGGCGCAAACCTTCAGCAATAATATTAGGATCGTGGTGTCCGGTAATTCCCGCAAAGCGAATGAGTTTTTGGGCTTTTGCTTCTTCGACAGCTTGAATTGCTCCATTTTTGCCGAAAATAGTCTCTAAATCTTCAGTAAAAGAGACATGGTGCATTTGCCATAAATCTAATCGATCTGTATTGAGACGTTTGAGCGATCGCTCCAATTCACGCCATGCACCATCTCGATCTCTGGCATCAGTTTTACTAGCAAGAAATATATTTTTTCGGTGAGATGGCAAGACTTTACCAAAATAATCTTCACTCGGACCGTAATTTGCCGCAGTATCAAAATAACGAATACCTAATGCGATCGCTTTTTCAATTATTGCGACTGCATCCCCTTCTTTTCCCTGCCAAGATAGAGGCGTTTGTCCTGCTCCGCCTAAGCCGAAAATTGGAACTTTAACCTCTGTGCGTCCCAGTACCCTTTCTGGCATCTTTCCCGTCGATTTAGCCGCTGTATTTTGTGCCGTAGACTGAGCGCTATCAGTTTGATTTTGTTGTAGCGCCGTGCTACCAATAATTCCACCTGCTACAGCCGCACCAGTAAGCAAAAAATTGCGCCGAGTGGTCTTATCTGTCATTATTAGCTCCTTAAATTTTCAGCAAGACACTGAGGGCAACGAATATCTCTTCGTATGGTAGCAAAGTAAAACTTCTAAAAATGGCACAATCAAAATAGATAAAATTTGACTGGAATGCCACCTTCTCCGATTTATACCCAGCAACCCTGGACAGAAACCTACAGCGAAATTATTGATGTTCGTTCCCCGAGCGAATATGCAGAAGATCGCATCCCTGGTGCTATTAATCTTCCAGTACTAGATGATACCGAACGTGCTGAAGTGGGGACGATTTATAAACAAATCAATCCTTTCAAGGCGCGTAAAATTGGTGCAGCACTAGTAGCTAAAAATATTTCTCAGCATCTCCAACAGCATTTTGCAGATAAAGGCAAAGATTACCGTCCGTTAGTCTATTGCTGGCGCGGCGGACAACGTTCTAATAGTATGGCTGCGGTGCTAGCACAAATTGGTTGGCGAGTTACCGTCTTGGAAGGTGGGTATAAAACTTATCGCGCCTACGTGCGGCAACAGTTAGAGCAACTCCCAACTCAATTTACCTATAAAGTTTTATGCGGTTTTACAGGTAGCGGTAAAACGCTGATTTTACGTAGGTTACAACAGCGCGGCATCCAGGTTTTAGATTTAGAGGCGATCGCCAACCATCGCGGTTCTTTACTCGGTGAAGAATGGCAACTACAACCGACTCCTCAACCCTCACAGAAGTACTTTGAATCATTGCTCTTACAGCAATTATATAAATTCAATCGCGATCGAGTTGTATGGATAGAATCAGAAAGTAACAAAATTGGAAAAATTTATTTACCTCTACCTCTATGGCAAAAAATGAAGCAATCTCAGTGTATAGAAATTCAGCTGCCTATAGATAGTAGAGTTGCATTTCTTTTAAGAGAATACCCATATTTAGAAACTCACTCTGAGTTCTTAAAAACTAAACTAGCAAAATTGAAGTCTAGATATGGGAAACAAAAATTAAACTATTGGTTTCAGCTAATCGATGCTGGAAAAAGAGAAGATATCGTTAAAGAACTACTCCTTTTTCACTACGATCCAACCTATTCTTGCTCTATACAAAGAGACTATGCCAATGTAGAAAAGTCTTTGTTTATGTCAGATGTATCCGATCTCAATATTGAGCATGTTCTAAATAAGTTGCTCTCACTGTCTGAAGACTCATCTTTTTACTCCATTTCATAGCAATTCTCGATTGCGTGCGTGACATTTGTAGGGGCGCTTTCTCTGTGCGCCCCTACAGATCTGTGGTTTACTCAAGATGCGCGCTTTCAGCACTGATAAAAAAACCCCTCACCGGAGTGAGAGGCTCAACCATAACCTAAACAATTTAAATCGCTACAGCGATCGCACCCGCTAAAGCAGCAAAGAATGCCGAAACTGTTGCCGTACCAAACAACCACCAAGCAGCTGAAGCCGCCGCCTTGCGCGTCTCTTCCGCTTGCTTTTCTGCCTGTTCTTTTACTTGCTCCAATCGCTTCTGTGCTTCGTGCTGAATGCGTTCTGCTCTTTGCAGCACGTTGTTACGCGCCGACTCAATTCGATCGATAATTCGATTCGCATCCGCCTCCGAAATATCCTCGCGAGAACTCAAAATCGCTACATAAGTATCTCGATTAAACGAAGATAGCCGTCCGCGCAAAGCATCAAACCCAGCTTGCGGGTCGTCAAATAACTTGCGCATATCCCGCTGAATGCTGTCGTAATTCAACTCTGGGCGATCGAGCGAATTGAGATAGCTGCGAATGCGCTCGAATACGCTGTCGATCGCATCTTGAATCCGCCGTTGAATGGCTCGTACCTGATCGACAAAATTATCGCGTACAGCTAATACCTGATCGACAGTTCTAGCTGCTTCCGCATCGGACATATCACCCCGCATCTTCAACAAGTCAATTAACGTCTCGCGATCGAAGTGAGACAAGCGATCGCTCAAACTCTCAATTCCCACTTTCGGATCGCGTAACAACAAAGACAAATCCCGCTTAATGCCTTCTGGATTGAGTTCGTCTTTACCTGTATGACGTAAATACTCTTCCAAATAAGTTTGGAAACTCTGAACTCTTTGTTGCGTGCGAGTTGCCAGACGACGGGGCGCTTTGATAATATCCCGAATCGAAGTTTGCATTTGATCGACAATTTGGTTGACTTGCTCCTCGCTCAAATCGCGCCGCTGGCTCAATAACTTCACCAGGGTTTCTCGATCTACGTGAGACAAGCGCCTTCTGAGGGCTGCCGATCCCTCTTTCGGATTGGCAAACAAGCGCTGAAAGTCGCGCTGAATTCCTTCTGGATTCAACTCTTCTCTACCAGTGTTGCGCAGGTAATCGGCGATCGCATTCGTCACCGAGTCGTATTGTTCCTTTGCTTTACCCACCAAAACTTGCGGTGCAACCCGCACGTTGTGCCAAGACCCCTCAACTTGGTTAATAACTTGGTTGATCTGTTCTTCGCTCAAGTCTTGGCGCTGATTTAACAGTTGTACCAGGGTTTCGCGATCGAAGCGAGACAACCGCGCCCTTAGTGCTGCCATCCCCGCTTGCGGATCTTCTAGTAAAGTCTTCAGTTCAGCCTCAATTGCGTAGGGATTCAATTCATCTCTGCCAGTGTTGCGCAGGTAAGATTCCAAGTTCAGCCACAGGGTTTCAGCTTGATATTTTGCCTGGTCTGCCAGTCCTTTAGACTCAACTAAGACTTTTTCGCGCTGTGCCTCCAACCGATCTAAAATTGGCTCTATCTCTTCTGGGGTAATATCGTTACGTTGCAATAGGACTTGTCGCAACGAGTCCCGATCCCACCTAGCTAGACGCAAACCAAGAGTTTCGTAATCGACATCCGAGTCTTCTAATAAAGGTTTGAAGTTACGCTCAATTCCTTCTGGAGTTAAGTCTGCTTTACTCGTTGTCAGTAGATAACTCTCTACACGGTGCTGGAGTTCTTGGACGGCTTCCCTTTCTTCAATACCTCTTACTGTGGTCAAGACATCTTGACGAATCAGTTCCAAGCGATCGGCTATAGTTTGAATTTGAGCTTGGGTCAGCATTCCCTTTTGTTGCAACAAGCGGGCAAAATCGTTGCGAGACAGTTGCTCGATCTGTTGCCTGACTGCTTGTGGATCGGCTGCCGGATCGTAGAGAATGTCGCGAAATTCCCGATCCATCCTGTCTTGACTTAATTGCCAAGTATAAGTG
Source organism: Chroococcidiopsis sp. CCALA 051 (assembly GCF_003015105.1). Lineage (NCBI taxonomy): Bacteria > Bacillati > Cyanobacteriota > Cyanophyceae > Chroococcidiopsidales > Chroococcidiopsidaceae > Chroococcidiopsis > Chroococcidiopsis sp. CCALA 051. The sequence continues at coordinate 13,515 of NZ_PYCI01000001.1, forward strand.
TTGAGCAGGTAGTTTTCTACATCCGCCCTAATGGTCGTGTAGGGAACTTCAGCAGATTTCATTCCTGTTTGAGTGGCAACCTTGTCTACTCCCTCGGTGACTTTATCTCTAGCCGTGAGGAGCGATCGCAAGATCTTCTCCACATCTAAATCTGATAGATCGGCACGTCCCATCACCATTCCCATCAGGGTGTTGATTCCCGTTTGCAGCGTTTGCTGTACTGGACCTGCGGTGGCTTTGTCGGCTTGGTCTGCTTGTCTTTGGTCAGTTTGCTTAGACGATCGCATTTCTTCTGTGAGTCGATCGATCTTGGCGTTCAACTCGTCCGTCCTAGTTTGTCCCGGCTGCACGGACTTGAGGTATTCGATCAACTCATCCATGCGATCGCGTTTGGGTTGTTGGTTCGCCACCACATCCCGCCAGACGCTTTCTAACTGATCGGCAATTTTATTGACTTCACGTTTTGATAAATCGGTACGGCTGCTGACGAGATCGATAAACTTTTGGCGATCGATATTCCGCAAGTCATCGGTTCCGGCAAGATCTGCCAGTTGCGGATCGCGTAAAATTGTCTCAAATTCTCTTCTAATTTTTGTCGTGTCCATCTCTGGCGGACGCAGCATGTCTATATAATCTTCCAGGTTCTCGCGAATTGTGGTCGGGTCGATCGCGCTACCTAATTCTCGCCGCACCGCCGCAGCTGCCGCTTCTGCTGTCTGTACGACTTGCTGATTGACAGCTTTTGCTCCGATCGCAGCAGTAGCCGTTCCCATAATTGCTTGAAAACCCGAGGTTGCCGTATTCACGACAGAACCAACCAAGGAACCGACTGTGGTGGAACTAACCCACACCAGCAGTAAAAAGTAAGCTCCCCAAATCACTAGACCGAGAACTGCTCCCAGTCCTACATCTACGCTCAGCAGGCTTAAACTAACGGCAAGAAAGCTAGCGATGAATAAAGCAATGCTGACAGTTATTAACGTCCAAATACCTACTGCCGTACCAATTTTACGGATCGTTCCCCCCACACTCCCAGATTCGCTGCTACCTGAATCTGAGTCTGATTGCCGTCCTAAATAGGAAATCCCAGCAGCCACAGAGAGGTTTGTTAATACAAGTTGTACGGCAAAGGCAAGAATCACTCCTGATATTAAAGCAACAAAAAATCTCGGACCCGAAAATACAAACGCTGCCTCTGCTGGTGTCGTCACACCCCCATCTGGTGGAGTTAACTGTGCCAGCCAGGAGAAAGGTTTATATAGTCCCAGTAAAATTTCTGGATTCTGAAACATGGTTTTTCCTTCTTTTGTGCTGTGCTGAGCGTCTAAATACAATGTGAGGAGGAAATATAGGAGCTAAAAATACTATTTAACCCCGTAGCTTAAAAATGCTGCATTTAACAGCGTCAAACATCCACCCCAAGTCTGAAAGCTCTGCCTGTAGTGGGATGAATTCAGATTTACTTCTGAGGCGAGTAAATGTATTCAGCAGCGTTTATGTACGTCAAGATACTAATTACAAGTTGTTAACAATACCAAGCGATCGCTTCATCGCGATTTACACCGTCTATTGATAGAATTCCTCCTGAAAAATTCACTTTATATTAGTCCTAGAGAAGTGCTGCTAGTTTGTACCTCTAGACAGAAAGCAAGAATTAAATTCCCCTTTAAATTAAAGATATGTGAAGCGGATTTATTAGGAGCAAAAAATGGAAACTCGTGAAACTCGTCCAGCTACAGATGTACCACCAGTTGCTAAAGCGTACAATGGCGTAGACAGAAACGCATTCATCTTTGGGTTGAATCCTCAAGCCGAGTTATGGAACGGACGTTTGGCAATGATTGGATTTCTCGCCTATTTGATTTGGGACTTAGCAGGCTTTAGCGTTCTGCGCGACGTATTACATCTGATCGGTTACTAGATAAATCAAACCTCCCTTTTACAGGGGGTTTGGTCTAGAAATCTTACATTTTTTCAAAGATTCAATCTAACAGTCTCTCTTGAAACGTATTTAGGTGAGACTGTTATGTTTTTTACAAAACACTTTTAGTACCAAAATTGAGCGAATAGAATTCGCGTATACATAGACAAAGTTCACCTGTGCGGACTGATGAATAATTAATAGTAATAATTCTCGATTGTGTGCGTGACATTTGTAGGGGCGCACAGCTGTGCGCCCCTACAGAGCATGTATTTTACCCAATTGAAACCGCTATAAATTTAATGCTATCGAGCCTGTGTCGGCAGATTTCGTTTGTGTAGTTCCACGAATTCTATTTGCCAACTACTTTTGGTAAGCGAAACCAGAACTGCGCTCCCCCTTGAGAATTGGTTTTATAGCCGATACTTCCACCCCACTGCTCTACTGTAATTCTACAGAAATATAGCCCTAAGCCAATTCTTCCCGGTCTATTTTTGCCTTGGGAAAACTTTTGAAATAAAGTTGTAGCGATTTCTGGTTCTATGCCAGAACCCATATCGTCAACTGCGATCGTCATGAAATCTCCCTCTTCTGCGATCTCAATTGTCACCGCAGAGTTTGGTGGACTGTGCCTGTAGGCGTTTTCTACCAAGTTCGTTATCGTTCGCTCCAGACGTGACTTTTCTCCTACAACTTTCCATTCTCTGGTTTTATCAACATCGATTTGTAGCCGTAAATCGATCTGATTGAGAAAGAAAACTGGTGATAAAGCATTCACAACTTCTAAAACGCAAGCTAACGCATCTGGTGCTTGTTGTGGATCGTTTCCCACCCCTTCCAAAATCTCAATTTCAGCTGCAAAAGCATCTAAAATTTCTCGAATTAATGTCTCTTGTTTTTGACACTGCTTTTTACCAATATTTAAGTATTCTTGCGCTTTAGAATTAAGGTTTTGGAGGGAGAGTAGCTCGAAACAATACTTGATTCCCGTTAACTGTCCGGCTAGATCGTGAACGATACAATGAATTAATACTTCTTTTTTTTGAATTTCTTTTAACAAATTGTAGTAATTTAAACTGTTTTCTCTAGCTTTTTGGAGTAAAAACTGATGCTCTTTATAATTAGAAGCAATTAATAATATTTTTTTCTCATTTAGACAAACTGCTGAAGCCTCTAAATAAAATTCTTGTCCTGATAAGTCCGTTTCCGTCCACAGTCCAGATTTAATTCTTCCCGATTGATGTTTCTGCCAAAAGGCTTCTGCATCGATCAAAAAATTATCGAGTACGGGAAATTTATGTCCCGGCATCAACTGTTGTTGTAAGTCAGTATCTCCATAAAATTGTACGAACCAAATAGGTGCAGTACCGATGAGCTTGAATGAACCATACTCCAATCGTTCTAGAACAACGACATTTAGTGCCGCAAATAGCTCATCTATGATGCTTTCCTCGCTCATGCTACTAAAAACGTAAAGATAGGGATTGGTTCGCTAGCAATGTCTTTAGATATAGTATGACTTCTCCTGAAGCGAGTTTGCATCTCACCGATGCGATCGTATGTGTTGCGATCGATCGCGATCGCGTTAGGAGTTGCTTGAAATCCTAGCTGTTCTATAATTGCCATGCGATCGCCAACAGCAATCAAAGTTTTTTGATTCTGACTACCAGTAATACCCACAATCAGGGAACCAGAAACAATACTGATGCCGACACTAAATGCAATGCATTTATCGACTTGCCGCACCTGACTCATCTCTCGTACTATTTCTACAACTCGGATCGCTGCTTCAATCGCACGCACCGCAGGCGAACCAGTCACTGGAAGTATGCCAAACAAACTTGTCACAGCATCCCCAAAACCTTTACTTACTATCCCACCTCGATCTAGTAACGGTTGCACGATCGTGGAAATATATGAGTTGAGAGTGGCGATCGTTTCTGCTGGTGGGTAATCTTCAATCGAGGAGTTGAGGCTGCAAATCTTAGCTAATAAAACAGTCACATCTCGGCGATCGCCTTTCTCTAATACCGCTACTAATTCCTCAGATAAGTTGGCTGCAACGCGATCGTGTAGGCTTTGTTCTAACAAGCGAGAGTGATGTTGGCGAATTAAACTCAAATCGTTGCCTTGTTGCTGAAGGATGCTGTATTGATGTTCGTATCGACTTGCATCCAGTAATAGTATCCAGTCACCTTCATCTGTAGAGAAAATGTGAACCTCGGCAGCAACTCCCGACTCCATTTTTATGCAAGGTAAGATAATTGGCAAGTTCCGAAAGGGTAGCAATCCCGCTAAAAATAAAATCTTTTTTTCAACAATTTCTCCTCGTTCGAGATGATGCAATCCATACAATGATAATTGACCTCCCCAGCTCACTAAACAGCCATCCTGCACTAAAAAGTAAGCCGGACAACGACTTTCAAAAATTGACTCTTGAAAGTACTTGGCTATGGATCTAGGGAGGTGAGACATCCATTGCCTCCAGCATTTGTTGTGTGAGTTTGGCGAAGGCTTCTTCTACACCTGTAGCCGTTTTAGCACTAGTCTCGATCGCCGTCCAGTTTTTCTGTATAAGACTATCCACTACTGAATCCTCTATTTCCCAATCACCTGTTAAATCTGATTTATTCAATACCAATATAAAAGGAACTTTACCAATAGTTTCTTCTACCCTTTGTTGTAAAGATAAGGCTTTATCTAAAGTATAACGACGGGTTCCATCCACGACTAAAAAATAACCAGATGCACCTCTTAAATAAGACATTTGCAATTTCTGAAACTCGTCTTCGCCGTGGATATCCCACAAAATTAGATTGACCTCCCTATCGCCAATTTTAACTAGTTTCTTATCAATTTTCACTCCTACGGTAGAATGGTATACTTCTGAGTAAATACTTTTAACGAATTGCGCTACTAAACTCGTTTTTCCCGTAGCAAACGCACCGACCATACATATTTTTTTTTGAATCATATCTCAAACAGCAAATTTTTTCTAGGGTGCATCCGTTAAAAATACCTTAAAAGAAACGCGACGATTCATTTCTCGATTGTTTTGGCTAGCTTTTTGTTGCCAAGGTTCTTGCGCTCCCACGCCAATTGTCGTTAAATCAGAAGCTCTGATTCCTTGCGAAACCAAGGTTGATAAAATTTGCTTTGCTCTAGCTTGACTGAGAGACATATTATGCTCGGTCGAACCATCGCTATCTGCGTGTCCTTTAATTTCAATGCGTACATCCTTATTCACAATTGGAGCTATCTTTGTGAGTTTTTGAATAGCTGCAACGACCTTTTCTAATTTCTGTTGCTGATTTGGTAAAAGCTGCGGGCGATCGTTAACAAATAAGAGAATTTCTCGTTCTAATTCAGTTTTAGTTTTGAGCAATTCTTGAAGTTCAGCTTCAGTCAGATGCTCTGTCTGTAACTGCGTCACTCCAGGGAGATTAGGCGCAACTTTTTTTGCTTGCGCAATCCACTGTCGCGGTGCAATACCAGTCATATAAAGAACGCCATTGCGATCGACTTTCAAACTCGTGGTTTTTGGTGGCTGTAATAATTTTTCCGCTCTTTTCGTAACAAATTGCGGCTCTAGAGAGATGTAAGGTTGCCAACGACTGACAACATTTTTAGGATCGATCTCTGCATCTGAGATTAATTGAATGGGGTCAGCAGCCAACGGATCGCGCAATCCCGATATATAGTATTTGCCAAAATGACTGTCAGCACTGACGACAACTATTCCTGCTTGCAAGTTTAATGTATTTAAATATGCCTGCCACTTTTGTCGAGCTTGAAAAGACATAAAACTCCACCATCCCAGCGTACACAAGAGTCCGCCGATCAATAATAATAAAAGCGGTGAAGGTTTATCTGAATTTGTTTGATACTGGGATTGAAGACAATTTTCTAAATAAGATTTACTGGCTTCAAATGGAGTATCGTCGCCGCGAAAATTCAAAAGTGGCTGGTAAAATTTCTTATGAATTGTTTCTAGGGTAGCTTGAAAGTTTTCTCTTAATTCTTTAGGCGCATGACCGCGAATTATGCCTGCTAAAATTGCTTGGGGACCTTGCTCGATCCAAATCGTCAATTCACCAAATTCTAGTGCGTCTAACCGATCTTGTTGCTTAACCTTAAACGAGTCTTGCACGAAATCTTGAATTGCTTTTAACATAGCTGCAACCAGATCTGCATCTTGTGTAGCAGTCGGATCTACTGCCAAGCTATGTAACAACAGTCCAGTCTGACGATGAATCAAAAAAACTTCTTCTACCCGATAAACTAGCGTTCGCAGCAAGACAACTTCGGCAAAAGACTTACCAGTTTGCATTGCTTCTAAGCGCCAGCGAAAACTCCTTGGGGTTAAGCTATGATCGAGTGCTTGATTAAAGGTGGCAACAAAAGTTTTCAGTGCTGCCATTGCAGCTTTGCGGCTAGCAGGTCCGATGATGGGAAACAAAGCATCGGACAGCGTATTCAAGTCTCTTCTAACAGAGGTTTGAATTGCTTGTTCTACAGTTGGGACGGCGGCTTGAGTCAGTTGGTCGTCCTGTAATGACCTGAGAATAATCGCCTCTGGCAAAACCCGACTCACATCTTCGACTCGGAGTTGCGATTTATCGAGTTTTGCTTGGAGTTCGGGACCGAAAAGTAAATCCCGTAATTCGGCGATCGCTTCCTCTTCGGTAGTAAAATTCTTTTGGGGCGGTGGTTGCGATCGCGCTGTTGGTGTCTGTGGCTGTTGCTCCAACACTATCTGACGCAATTGAGCTAAGACTTCTACTTCAGCAGCAGTGAGATGGGTGTCTTGCGATCGATCCAACAGACTTTCTAGCTCAGTCAGTGCCTCAGCTTCAGAGCTTGAAGTTCTGTCAGTAGATTGGCGACGAGAAGAGTCAGTCATTTGCCGAGCGTTTCCTAATATCCCCCATACTCACATTGAATTGTATAGCCACCTGTAGTCAAGAGGACACGAAACACCGACAAATCTTATACAACTATTTAAAGCAAGTATTAAAGGAGTCATATGATTTTAACCACAGCCAGCTTAGTTGGCGACAAGCGCGTCGTCCAGCATCTCGGTATTGTTAGTGGCGAAGCGATCCTCGGGGCAAATATTTTTCGCGATTTCTTTGCCGGAATTCGGGATATTGTCGGTGGTCGCTCGGCTGGTTACGAGCGATCGCTCAGAGAAGCAAAAGATACTGCCATGCGCGAGATGATTCAGCAAGCGACAGCTCTCGGTGCTAATGCGGTAATTGGCATTGACATTGATTACGAAACCATTGGTGTTGGCAATGGCGGTAGTATGTTGATGGTGGCAGTCAGCGGTACTGCTGTCGTGTGCCAGTAATCATGTCGATCCCTCTACTTCAAATGGAGCTAAGCGGATTCGAACCGCTGACCCCCTCAATGCCATTGAGGTGCTCTACCAACTGAGCTATAACCCCGCACAAACGCGTTTTTTATTATGCCTTAAATCTCTCTTTGCTGTCAATGCGCACTATTCAATCATTTTAAGCATTAATATCCGCGTGCTAAGTAGCTCATGCAGTTTCCCATCAAAAAGTAGACAACTAACATGGCTGCGGCACTAGCTGCCACTAACACCCCTGCCAGCATCATCGAAAATTCCTTACTCGCAAACGCCTCTTCCATCAGGTGCAGCGACCAAGCTACTAAAGCTACGTCAAAAATGAGAATAACTGTCAGCATTTTTTAAGAGATTTTAAAACATATTTCATATATCTTAACTAATTCTCAGGAACCTGGTCTTAATTAGAGGTTAAGTTTTTCTTGCTACAGAAATTTGGCAAATTTATAATACCAATTAGATCTAATTAAGACGTATGGGACAATTGCGATCGCTCAAATAAGATTTGATTTGTCCTACACTCAGTTGACCGTAATGCAGCAACGAAGCTAATAAAGCAGCTTCAGCTCTTCCCTCAGTCAAAGCAGTGTAAATATGCTCGCAGTTCCCCGCACCACCAGAGGCGATAACTGGGATTTCTACAGATGAGGCGATCGCGCCTGTTAATTCTATGTCATACCCTGCTTGAGTGCCATCGGCATCCATGCTCGTTACCAACAACTCCCCAGCACCCCGTTGGGCGACTTCCTGCGCCCATTGCAGAGCATCTATACCAGTGTTCTCCCGCCCACCACGAACGTAAACGTCCCAGCCAGGATTATTGACATCCTGCCGTCGCCGTGCATCAATAGCCACTACTATACACTGATTGCCAAAGCGATCGCTGGCACGATTAATTAGGTCTGGGTCTTTAACTGCGGCGGAGTTGATGCTAACCTTATCTGCTCCCGCTCTTAACAAATTTTTAATTTGTTCTAAGGATTGGATGCCCCCGCCGACAGTGAGAGGAATAAACACTTGCTCGGCAGTGCGATAAACTACATCAAAAATAATGTCACGGTCTTCGTGGGTGGCAGTAATATCCAGAAATACCAACTCATCCGCCCCAGCTTCGTTATAAACTTTAGCCAACTCCACCGGATCGCCTGCATCTTGGAGATTGACAAAGTTTACCCCCTTCACAACCCGCCCCGCCTTCACATCCAAGCAAGGCAAAATTCTTTTAGCTAACATAGTTCGCCCTTCCAATGACTCCAGAGATTATACATATATAAATGGTGATGGGTAATTGGTCATTGGTAATTAGTGGTTGTTGGTTGATAGTAGACGTTACACTGACCAGTGACTAGTTATCAGTTATCAGTAGCTTCGCGACTCTCTCTTCTTCCCCTAGCCTCTAGCCCCTAGCCTCTAGCCCCTAGTTATGGCAATTATCTCCTCTAAACAACCGTCAGAACCTTCTAAGCCTGCAAAAAAGCAACAGAAGAAACCTCAACCTCAGCCTGTCATAGAGGATTTGTTGCAACCGCAGGCAACTGTGGAGGAACAAGGCAAACAAGAACAAAGCTTGCGCCCCCATACCTTTGCCGATTACATCGGGCAGAAAGACTTGAAGGAGGTGCTATCAATTGCGATTCAAGCCGCTAAAGCAAGAGGAGAAACTCTAGATCATTTATTGTTATATGGTCCGCCTGGATTGGGTAAAACTACGATGGCGCTAATTTTGGCGGGAGAAATGGGAGTAGACTGCAAGATTACCAGCGCCCCAGCTTTAGAAAGACCTAGAGATATTATGGGTTTGCTGGTGAGTCTCAAACCAGGAGATATTCTATTTATTGATGAGATTCATCGCCTGTCGCGGATGGCAGAGGAAATTTTGTATCCGGCGATGGAAGATTATCGTTTGGATATTACGATCGGTAAAGGAGCGAGTGCCAAGACTCGCAGTATTACGCTACCTAAATATACCTTAGTAGGAGCGACAACCCGCGCTGGGGCGCTATCTTCGCCATTACGCGATCGCTTCGGTTCGGTGCAGCGGTTGCGGTTCTACGAACCAGAGGAGTTACGTAAAATTGTCTTGCGGACGGCTGAGTTATTGCAAACACCAATTAGCGATGACGGGGCGTTGGAACTTGCCAAGCGATCGCGAGGTACGCCACGTATTGCCAACCGCCTGCTAAAACGAGTGCGAGACTATGCCGAAGTCAAGGCAGCAGGTACAATTACGCAAAATGTAGCCGCAACAGCTCTAGAATTATATCAGGTAGACCCTTGCGGTCTAGATTGGACAGACCGAAAAATGCTTAGCGTGACGATCGAACAATTTAATGGTGGACCCGTGGGTATAGAAACCCTAGCGGCGGCGACGGGCGAAGACATCCAAACAATTGAGGAAGTCTACGAACCTTATCTGATGCAAATTGGTTACTTACAACGGACTCCTAGAGGTCGCGTCGCCACTCCTGCGGCGTACAAGCATTTAGGTTTGAAACTACCCAACGAACAACTATCGTTACTGTCGCGGTCAGATTTATGATTTACAACCCCAGTTGGACGCGCTTCAATACGGACAAGATTGAATTTGTCAGTGCCAATCTGCGCGTCTGCGTGCTGACACTTTTACTCAGTGCGCTATTCATAGTAGGGTGGGTAGAACCAGCTGTTGCCCAATCACCACCGCCAAATCTGAGTGCAGAACAGTTACAAAATCTAGAGAAATTAGCGAACGAGGCTTTTACTCTGACTGAAAAAGGTAACTTTCCCCAAGCTGAAACTTATTGGACGCAAATTATCGAAGAATTTCCCACCAATGCGGCAGCTTGGAGTAACAGAGGCAATTCTAGAGTTAGTCAAAATAAATTAAATGAAGCGATCGCCGATTATAACAAAGCAATCGAACTTGCCCCAGGCGTGACCGATCCTTTCTTAAATCGGGGTGCGGCTTTGGAAGGTTTGGGAAAATGGGAAGATGCGATCGTCGATTATAATCATATTTTAGAAATCGATCCTAACGATGCAATGGCATATAACAATCGCGGGAATGCTGAAGCAGGTTTGGGACAATGGGAAAAGGCGATCGCCGATTACAAAAAATCTGCCGATACTGCCCCGAATTTTGCTTTTGCCCGTGCCAATTATGCCCTAGCTTTATATCAAGATGGTCAAAAAGATAAAGCCCTGCGCGAACTGCGAAATATAATTCGCAAATATCCTCAATTTGCCGATGTTCGTGCTGCTTTGACTGCTGTACTTTGGGAACAGGGAAATAAGGGAGAAGCAGAAAGTAACTGGGTTGCTGCTGTAGGCTTAGACCCTCGTTATAAAGACATTAACTGGGTCACAAAGATTCGCCGTTGGCCCCCCACTATGGTTGCAGCTTTAGAAAAGTTTCAACAGCTTAAGTAATAATATAGGTTGTCTTTTTCTTGACCTGTTTTTTGTTTATGTCTAAAAGCTTTAGAGACTATATACTTCTTGAAGTGTGCAACAAAAACTAAAGCTTTACCTGAGTTTGCACGATAGCAGCCTTTAGCACGTAAATAATGACATGACTCTAATTGCGCGAAAACTTAGCTAATTTGTTAAAATGACACGTAGAGGCTCGATATTCAAAAAACAGAGTTTATGTCAATTGTCATTTCTCTGAGTCCAGAAGTAGAAGCGCAACTGCGGGAAAAAGCAGCACAACAAGGACAAGATGTAAGTATTGTTGCGGCTGAATTGATAACTGACATTTTAAAGTGGGAGTTGCAAGACTCTGAGGAAGCTATTGCAGGTATTCAGCGTGGATTAGATGATTTTGAAGCGGGACGTTCCCGTTCGTTTCAAGAATTTGCTGAGGAACAGCGCCTTAAATACAACCTGTCAACTGATTTGTGAGTTATCGTATCGAAATTTCTAGTGTGGCAGAGGGAGAAGTAGATAGTGCATTTCTACGAATATCTCAAATAGCATCATTTGAGAAAGCAAGACAGTGGTATGAAGGGTTACTAAGGGCAATTGAATCTTTGTCACAAATGCCCAAGCGTTGTCCGCTTGCAAGAGAAGATCGATATTTTAGTCAAGAAATTCGTCAACTTATCTACGGTAAAGGTCGTAATTCGTACCGTATTCTTTTCACTATTATTGAGAATAATGAAGTGGCTACAGTTCGCATTCTCCACATCCGACATGCTGCACAACAGACTTTAGGAGAAGGTTAAAAATATATAAGGGCGCACAGATGTACGCCCCTACGAATGTATTGTAGATCGATGCTTATCCTACAGGTAAAGAAGGGCGATCGCTCATTAAAGCTTTAGTACTCGATTCACCCGCACGTTGGATCTGGCGCGTCATGCGAATCGTACAGAGAGTGACTGCACTCCACTGTCCTAATAGCGCCAAAAAGATAGTTGTATTGCTGGCTTTTTCCAATGCAAACCAAGCAAAAGGTGTAAACAACCACAAACCAGGAATTTGGTATGGCGAGATTGATAGTACGGTAAGAATGGCTGTGGGTAATAAAATGACCGCACCCAAAGCCCCAGCAATCCACAAACCTTGCTTTTGCGCCCGCATAAATGTTAAAAGTTGGGCGATCGCAGCACAGAGCAGTAACAAATTACCACCAATAACCATACTCAAGAAAGCAGGCTGTTTGTCAATCGGTTGTAAGACAAAGGTAATCCAAAGAGTTAAAGTCGTAGCAGCAATAGCTAAGTTTAGTGCGATCGCGACTATAGCTGGGCTTTTTTCTCCCCACGTCAAATCTTTGACTAGCAAAGAACTCAAGAACTTTTGACGATTGCTAACTCTTTCCCGTCGATATCTTGCCCAATCTTGTAAGGTTTGACGCTGCGGCGTGAGAGTTACAATCAAACAGATAAACAATACCAAGTTGTAGACAAGCAATTCTTGAAAGTTATGCCCGAGATTGGTTGAATATCGATATTTAGGTGTTGTAGCAGCAAATGCAACCAAGATTGCCTCCAAACTTGCCACCATCAAATAACTTTGGCTCTTGCTAAAAATGGTTTTACTAGGATTATGGAACCGACGCTGCAAAGCTTGCCAAATCCAGTACGTCCCAACCCCAAAGTTGAGAACTGCCAAACCCAATGTTGCCCACAATGCATCGCCTATAGGCAGATAGAATAGTTCTAAATCTGCCGTGCTAAGCAGCGACAAACTATAGTTTTCTAGTTCAGTTGCCTTAGCGATTTGCTCAAAAATCAAAAATGGTGAAAACAAATTTAGCCAGTCTGACGGTGTATGAAGTACAGGTTTGGCAGTGGCAATAAATAGACACACAAATGCTGCACCGCTACCTAACCAAGCTTGAAATCCACCTAGCCAAGCACTCACTAAACCAAATAGTAAAGCAGCACTGAAAAAGAAAATACAGCTAGCAACTACTAGTCCGTAAAAGCTGAAAATTAAACTTAGAGGAACGTGCGCCCCAATCCCGGCGATTAAATGCAGTGGTACAGCTAGAGCTACTACAATGTACAGTAAACTTGGTACACCCAATAGTTTGCCAATTAAAATACTTTTAGCCGATTGAGGGCTGAGGCGAATAAAATTGAGCGTGTCTCGACGTTCTTCATTAGCTAAGTCACTAATCAGCGTGTAAGTGCCTGCTAAAATGAGGGCAAAAACACCAAACTTACTGACAGTGTAAAATACATCCCACCACCACATCTGCCAATTAATCAAAAGATTTCCCGCAGCATCTGTGAGACATTCAGGTATGGAATATTCCCACTGGTCGCCAGTACATAAAGGATGACGAGTTGGCATTGACCAACCTTGACTAGCAGATGGTAATTTTGCTTGAAATATGCGAAATAAGAAAAATTGTCCCAGTAAAGAAATAACTGTCGAAATAACTAAATTGCGCGGTTTAAATCTCCCTTTAATCTCCCGCAACAACTGAGGGTTTTTATCCCCCAATTTGTCTATCCAACTTAATCTCATAAGAATAAATCTCCCGTTCTGGTAATTGGTAATTGGTAGTTGGTAATTGGTAGTTGGTCCTTTATTAGCTGTCACTTCTGAGTTTTAGCTTTTGACTTTTGACTTACCCCTAACCCCTACCCCCTAACTCCTAACCCATAGTTAAGACGCTTGCTGGTGTCCTAGTTTGAGGAAAATTGTTTCTAAGTCTTCCTGAGTACAATGAAATTCAGATAAAGGAACGCCAGCTGCAATTAGCGATCGCAATAAATCCGCACAGTCTTCCTGATTTCCAGTAAAATCTATCTGCACCCGTCCTCCTGGTAACACCTCCCATCCCGCTACGAGGGCGTGATTATTCAATTCTGCTGTTAATCTGTCGATTTCTCCCAAGGTTGTTAAGAAAATTTGCTGGCGAGCCAGCCGTTGGTATAACTGACTTAATGTTGTACTCTCCACTAGAAAGCCCAACTCCATAATTCCCACAGAAGTGCATAACTCTGCTAAGTCGCTTAAAACGTGGGATGAAATCAAAATGGTCATTCCCGCTTCTTGCAAAACCCTAATAATTTCCCGAAATTGCCTTCGGGCGATTGGGTCAAGTCCCGAAACGGGTTCGTCTAATAGTAATACAATCGGTTCGTGGATGATTGTTCTTGCCAAACTCAGGCGTTGCTTCATCCCCCGCGACAGGGTAGCAATTAAGCTGCGACGTTTTTGACTCAATTGGACGAGTTCTAAGACTTCTCGCAAGCGTTGACTGCGGCGCGGTTCTTTCAACTTGTACAGCCGCGCAAAATAGTCTAGGTAGTCCCAAACGGTGAGATCGTCGTAGAGGGGAAAATCGTCGGGTAAATAACCCAGGCGTTGTTTGAGAGTAGAATTGTCGCGATCGCCTACCAAGCGATCGCCATTGATGTATATTTCTCCCTTAGTTGGTTCCTCGGCTGCTGCTAACATCCGAATTAGCGTTGTTTTACCTGCACCGTTCGGTCCAATTAAGCCGTAGACTTCCCCAGCCTGAACTTGTAAATCGACGTCGTTCACCGCAATGTGGCGATCGAATTGTTTCGTCAGCCCACAAGTGCGAATTGCCAGTTCGTTGAGCATGGGTGCTAAGTTTGGGAGACAAAAGGGTGAGTCAGCGTCATGAACGCAACTTCACTATCGGATAGCTTAGCTTGCTTGGATCTATTTTGTCAGTAGGGTTAAATGCCGATTGTGACAAAAAAAGCCGGAAGTCGTAAGGGCGGTTTTTTTGAAGATCCCTGAAACAACAAATAATTATTCTGATAAACCCGCCCGTATAGAAGTCGAAAGTCGGAGGGTGCTGGAATTTTACATATCTAGTACAACTGCTGTATCGGATTTATCGCAGATTGCAAGAAATAGATTAACTCAGAATTTTTCATGCGACGAGATTCGATATTCAACAAACTTTTTCAACAATCTCCTACTTTGCTATGGCATTTTACTACGACCATCGAGAAGAAATCGATCTGCGGATCGCTGAAGCAGAAGCTATAGCAAAAGCAGAACGAAGTAAAAATCCTTCGCTGTTGCAAGCAAAGCTTGATGCGGCGAGAAATTATGTCTGAGTGCATTTGGTTCCATCTGGATGAAAATGTCGCTTGATTTACTACCAACCGATCGAGCCAATAATTGTAAAAGGTTCACCCCTTTGAAGTCTTAATCTTCCATCGTCGCATCAACTTCATGCTATTGAGATTGGGATGCTATTTGTGCTCAGGTCAATCTTTCAGTCGATCTCATCAATTGTGTATCGAGTTCTGAATACTGAGAAAACAAGCTGTCAATACTGGCTAGCTTCGCTTTATAAACTAGTGCTGTAGCAATAATTAAACGATCGAAGGGGTCTTTGTGAACAGGCGATCGGCTAACAGCTTGGTAAGCGATTTCGGCAGTCAGTGGAAACAAGGTAATACCTGTTGGTTCCAAAGCATCCTCAAGCCAGCGATCGACGCTACAAGGCAATTCTAGCCGCCTCCTTTGCTGTGCTAAAGCGACCTCATAGCAGGATACAGGTGAAACACCTACTTGGTCAGCAGTTTCGATCGCCTCTCGCCAGTGAGATGGAAATAGCTCGAATTCCTGGGTGACAAACCAAATCCAAATATGAGTATCTAGAACAATTACTTGAGACATTCCCAGTCTTGTTCTTCAATCACAGGACTAATCAAATCACCCAAGGTTTTACCTTTACCTGCGATTGAAGCAGGAGGAGTCCGACGCTTTACTGATGGCGTGGTATCTTCTAAAATCGTCACAATTACACGGGCAGATGATGGTTTCGGCTCGTCTGTTAACCATTTTAGTTGACCATTTTCAATCATCGCTAGTAACTTTTAAGCATTGTTATGTCAATATCTTACAAAAATTATTTTATGACCTTACGATTGAGTCTACTGACTTTATGAACTATGCTTAATATGCAAACTATCTGGTAGTTTTTCTGGTAGCGATCGCCAACGAAAAGTCAAAAGTTAAAAGTTAAAAGTCAAAACGTCTTCGATTCGCAATGGCGATCGCTGTTTGAGCGAAGCAGAAGCGGAACGGCAACGGGCAGAACAGCTAGCCCAACGACTGCGGCAGCTAGGAGAGGAGTTGTAGGGGCGATCGGCTAGATCGAGCTAGTTGAATTTGTTGTTTAGGTGTGCAGTTAAGGTTTCTTAACTAAGTACTTCTCGATATCATCCAATACGGCATGAGATGCAAAAAAATCAAAGCCGTACCAAGTATGGAAATCAACAAGATACACTCGATCGCGTTGAACAGCCTTAATCTTTGACCATAGGGGTTTGCGTTGAAAATACTCAAGGGTAGAGCGATCGTTTTCTCTGTATGTTCCAATAAAAAGAACATCGCTATCAATTTCGGCTAAACTTTCCTCAGAAATTGGTAATGCTAGCTGATTAGACACTTTAGGAGACAATAACCCAATATCGTTCAATATTGTGCCAGAAAAAGAATCTTTAAGATTAAGATATAATCCATTACTAACATGGACAAATGATGCATGAAATGGCTGACTGTAGTTTTTTTGTGGAGCGTCGTGCAAAGTCCCTAATGCCTGTTTCAGTTTTTCCACTCTTTGGTAGTAGCCTTTCAAGAGTTTGTCAGCTACTTCTGCTTTCCCAAAAACCTTTGCAGTTTCTTTCAAGTGTTGTTTCCAATCTCGTGAAATTTCTGCCCAGGGAACTAATACAGTAGGAGCAATTTGTGACAGTTGCTGGTAAATTCCTCGCATTGAAGGATCGGAAACACTAATAATAAAGTCGGGCTTAATCAGCAGAATTTTCTCTAAATTGGGCTGGCTAGAAAAACTATGTAAAGCAATGCCTTCGATTTTGTCTGCTAAATGCGGAGTAGGTTCTAGAATACCCTCTCTAGGGGACCATATTCCTGCGGCGATCGGCTCGATCCCTAAAGCAACGGTGTTAGCAAGACTCAGAACATCTAAAGCAAAAATTCGTTGAGGATTGAGCGGAACGCAGGTTTCTCCCATTGGATGTTGTACAATGCGACAATTTTCTGCTGAAGATGTTGGAGATGTGGCATCTTGGTAGCTACTTTGACTACAGGCGCAAATCAGCACAAATGTCACAATTCCCAAACATAGTAGATAGGTAAGATGGTATAGAAACCTCTTCATGAAAACCCTAACTCAAAACTCCCAGGAAATTGTTCCTTGCACGGTGAACGGCACACCAGGATGAACGCGCAAGTCATTGAAAGCACTTTCAAAATAATCAATGTCGAAGAGGTTGTTGAAATTGAGGGCAGCACGGAATACGTTTCGCTTGTAGAAGATGGCAGCATTTGTGATTAAGTAGCTAGGGACTTCAAATGTATTCTCTCTATCTCCGGCGCGATCGCCTACATAGAAAAGTCCTAAACCAAAACCCAAACCTTGCAAGTCTCCTTGTTGAATTTCATAAGTTGTCCACAAGCTAGCAGCATGAGGAGTTGATTGTTCTACACGGTTGCCTACTGGAATGACGTTATCTTCTGTGACTTCTGCATCGTTGTAAGCATAACCAGCAAAAATCTTCCACCCTGGTAAAATTTCACCTGCAAGATTAAGTTCGACGCCTCGGCTGCGCTGTTCCCCTGTTTGAACCTCGAAGCCTATATTATCGGGATCTTCGGTTGTAACGTTCGATTGGGTGATGTTATACAACGCCAATGTAGTCGAAAGCCTGTCGTTTAAATCTGCTTTAACTCCGATTTCAAACTGAGTCCCTCTAGTCGGCTCAAATTCGCTACCATCAAAGGCTTGACCGATGGATGGCTCGAACGAGCGACTGTAGTTAGCGTAGAGGGAAATAGGCGGAATTGGCTGATATAAAATACCCAAACGGGGACTAAAAGCATCTCCCGATTGATTTGTTTCTGTATCGGCGATCGAGTCTGTGTCAGTTTGCTCAAAGATATCGAATCGACCGCCTAAGAGTAGCTTTAAATTGTTTGCGATCGTCACCTGGTCTTGCAATATTAAACCAAGTTCTTCTGTCTCGTTCTTGTTATCATATTCAGACCCAGGTATGACTGCTCCAGGTGGTTGTCCGTAAATTGGATCGAATAGATCGAGGGGAGCGATTTCTCTACTTTGACCGCGAAACTCGCCACTTATTCTACCCAAATCCAAGCTAAACAATAACTGATGTTGGATTGAACCCGTTGCGAAATTACCAACAACATCGGTCGAAAGCCTATAATCGCTCTGCTCAGAACGTTCATAGAAATATTCTCTTTCCAATGTCCGATTATCAGGTAAAAGCGCAGTTTGGATAGTTCCTGCATCATCACCGAAGTAACCAGAAAAGTATCTAGTATATTGAAAAGCATTTCTGAACGACCAATTCCGATTAAATTTATGCTCTAACGTGTATCCAATTCTGGTACTTTCAGCATCAAGAGTACCTTCATTGACGTTGCGATCGCGGGGTATTTCTCCATTGGGATTAGAACGTATAGTTCCAATCAGAGGCAAACCAAAGGTGATTGAGTCAAATTTGACATCTGCGTAGCGACCTTCAAGGGTTAATTTTGTATTTTCTGTGAACGCAAAACTCACTGCCGGAGCAATTACTAGACTTGTGGTGTTGGTCAAGTCAGTGAAAAAGCCTTGATCTCGGTAAGACGCATTCAATCGATACAGGACATTCTTAGATTCGTCTAATGGTCCAGATAAATCCACTTCACCACGATAAAAATCAAAATTACCAATAGTTGCCTCGACGAAGTAGTAAGGATCGCGCAGTGGCTGTTTTGTCACCAAGTTGACTGTACCCCCTGGCGCTGATGAACCAAATAAAATCGAGTTGGGACCCAGAAGGACTTCGATTCTGTCATATCCTGTCAGGTCAGAGCCAATGCTAGAAGAATTTAATGAGTCCTTGAAACCATTCACCGTTAATGAGGGAAAAAATCCCCGAACTTGCAACCGCAATGAGTCAAAGTTAGTAGGTGCTGAGTTACGGACGCTTGGGGCATTGAGGAGCGCACTAGTAAGGTCGGCGCGTTGGTCGCGTAGCACTTCTTGGGGAATGACTTGAATCGACTGGGGAATCTCCCGCAAGGGTGTGTCGGTTCGAGTTGCAGTTGATGTATTAGGTACGTTGTACCCTGTTTCTTGTTCCCCTGTAACAACAATTTCTTTTTCCTCGTCTTCCCCTACCACTGGTTTATCAGTTTCGCCCGACGGTGCTTGAGGTTTTTGCCGCTGTGGTGTAGGAGATGCTGCACTGGCAACGCCGAAAATTAAACCCTCCGTCGGACTGTCATACAACTGAATTGCTGGTAAACCCGTCGCACCTGTCACTGTCACCCGAATATTGTTACCAGCAGTCTGAGTTACGCTGACACGAGTAATCCCACTAGCTGGGTTATCTTGACGAAACTCTTGTTTCTGGGGTAGAGCTAATACGGCATCGGGAATGTTAGCAATATATGACTTTCCTAAAGCGATCGCCCTTGGCTGGAGTGCTTTACCTTGCGGAGTCTCTAATATTACCTCAATTCCAGTTTCAGTAGGGTTGAGTCTCACACCCGTGACTTGAATCGGAGACTGGGCGAGTTGTCGATCCCCCCAACCCCCCTTAATAAGGGGGGCAATAGATCTCTCTTTTTCTTCTTTTATCCCACTGCCTATCTCTTCTGCCCCAGCAGGCTGAGCAACTAAGCATAAAACTACACTAGCCATCAACAGCGATCGCCACAGATGATTTAACATCACACCACACTAAAATTAAGAATCTTTTGCAATAGTAAGAGACTACCGAAGTCGTGGCGATCGCAAAAGATACATTGGTGGGATAGCGGGAACTTTTTTGGTGGGCTATACGGAGCATTTATGTCGCATGAGAAACTCTCTAGGGCTCACTCCAAACTGCTTGCGGAAAGCAGCAGCAAAGTGGTGGCGATCGCTAAATCCCACCGCTTTCATCACTTCTGATACTGCCATTTGTCCTGTTGTTAGCAATTGACGCGCCTGCTCCAATCTATATTTATGCAGATAGGCAAATACAGTTGTACCAAAAACCTGCCGAAATCCGCGCTTGAGCGTGTATTCATTCAGCTGTGCCTGCCTCGCTAAATCAGGTAGGGAAGGCGGCTGGTGTAGGTTTTGTAACAGCAGCGTTCTGGCGTAGTGAATCCGCTCCAAAGTTCCTGCATTTAGTGGCTTAATAGTTCGTTCTCCCTGCTGAATTTCGCTTTCTTGCCCCAAAACTAGACTGACTAACTCTAGTGCTTTGCTCTCCAGATACATTCGCTTCATAATTCCCTGAAACGGACACTGCAAGATTTGCCACATTACGCTTTCCATTGAGGGGGTAATCTTAGCAACACGGGTGTAGCGTTCGCGCTCATTAGGTCTAATGAGTTGCTGAAGTCCCACAGGCAATTGTCCGTTGGAATTACCAACAAACGATCGCAGCGTTTCGGGCTGCATGTAAACCGTCACCTCCAACGCCTTTTGCCTTGGACCATCGTTCAATTCTTTCGGCGCAAGTCCGCTACCGTAAAGCGCAAATTCTCTGTCACCAACGCTTGTCAGTTTGTCCTCATGCTGTCCAGACAGATGACAGTGAAATTTTAATCGGCTTGGGAGTTCGGGGCAATCGAGAATCAGGCGATCGCACAAACGGAAATTTGTAATTTCTAACTCTAACCCTTGACGCAGCTCGATCCACCGCATGTATCCATATCCGACTAGTTGAGGAAGTTGCCAAGTAACATCTAACGGGTCGAAAGGATCGTATTGGACAGTTTCGTTTACTTCTTGTTGCAGATCTTCCCATGCTTGCAGCGAGATGGTGATGGTCATTATATTGCTTGAGCAAGTGATATTTGCAAATCAATAGCAGATTTTTCTTAATAAGAAACTTTATTATTTAATGAGTCAGAATAGCAAGTGGAGCAGAGTATAATCCAGAATTTGCGCTCCGTTTCCCTGCTACGATAGTTAACCCGATAAGTCTTTATCCAAATCACCCAATATGTCACAGCAGCAATACCGAATCGCGCTTTTACCTGGGGATGGCATTGGTCCCGAAATCATCCAAGTAGCGGTAGAGGTGCTAAAGCTGGTGGGAGAACAACTAAATATTGGATTTACGTTTCAAGAAGCCTTAATTGGTGGTGCAGCCATTGACGCTACAGGCGAACCCTTACCAGAGAAAACATTGGAGATTTGTCGTAACAGCGATGCGGTATTATTAGCCGCGATCGGCGGTTACAAATGGGATAACTTACCGCGCCACCAGCGCCCTGAAACGGGGTTATTAGGACTGCGGGCGGGTTTAGGTCTATTTGCCAATTTGCGCCCCGCCAAGATTCTGCCACAGCTAATTGATGCCTCTTCCCTGAAACGAGAAGTCGTAGAAGGGGTAGATATTATGGTGGTGCGAGAACTGACAGGGGGAATTTACTTCGGACAACCCAAGGGCATTTTTTCCAGCGAAACGGGAGAAAAGCGGGGAGTCAATACGATGGCTTACGCCGAGTCAGAAATCGATCGCATTGGACGAGTTGCATTTGAAACAGCTCAAAAACGCAGGAACAAACTCTGTTCTGTCGATAAAGCGAACGTGTTGGAAGTTTCTCAACTGTGGCGCGATCGCATCACTGCCCTTGCCTCAGAATATCCCGATGTCGAACTCACCCACATGTATGTCGATAACGCTGCCATGCAGCTAGTTCGCAACCCGAAACAATTCGACACAATAGTTACAGGCAACCTTTTCGGTGATATTCTCTCAGACGAAGCAGCTATGCTGACAGGTAGTATCGGGATGTTACCCTCCGCTAGTCTAGGTGCTAGTGGTGCAGGAGTTTACGAACCCGTCCACGGTTCCGCCCCCGATATTGCCGGACAAGACAAAGCAAATCCTCTAGCACAAGTTCTCAGTGCTGCTATGATGTTACGCTACGGCTTAAACCAACCAGAGGCAGCCGATCGCATCGAGCAAGCAGTATTAAGAGTTTTAGACAGAGGCGATCGCACGGGCGATATCATGTCCCCTGGTATGAATTTACTGGGCTGTCGGGCAATGGGTAAAGCACTGATTGAGGAATTAACCAAAGGATGATAGGTAATTGGTTATTTGTCATTGGTCATTGGTCATTGGTCATTAGTCATTGGTAGTGATTCTTCATTGATAACTGACAACTGACAACCAAAAAGGGTGACAAACCTAGATGCACCAGCTATAACTTAAGAATAATTTTAGATAGAGATGGAGCAATTTTGTGGTATATGCTGGATCGCGGAGAACTGAAGACCCCTCTCATCCCCTAAATTACCCTGTGTTGATCGACCCTACAATCTTGAAAGTAGCTCGTCAAATTTACCGCGACTACTGCGAAACTCACGCCTCAAATGCCAAGCGCCCATCAGGAGTTGTTGTCAATCAATTAACTTATCAGGGTAAGGTTCTCTTTTCCACTCAACCGATCTTGTTACCCCAAGAACGCTTCATCCCCATCGCCCAAATCGAAGCAGAAAACCCATAAGTTAAGTCGTAAGTTGTAAGTCGTAAGTCGTAAGTCAGAACTTACTGCACTCTTACCCCTTACCCTTGATTCCTTACCCCTCATAAATGGATACTCTCCTTGCCATACCAGTTGCAGTTATAGTTTTTGCTCTTGGAGCGTCTATTGGTAGCTTCATCAATGTTGTAGTTTATCGCGTACCAGCAGGGTTATCCGTTCTCTATCCGCCTTCTCGCTGCCCTCATTGCTTGCATCGGCTAGGAAAAGAAAATTTACCAGTGCTAGGGTGGCTGTTACTGCAAGGGCGCTGTAAGTACTGTAGAAATCCAATTTCCATTCGCTATCCACTTATTGAAGCAGTCACGGGACTGCTATTTCTATCAATTTTTTGGACGTTTGATATTTCAGCTCAAACCCTCGGTTATTGGGCTTTTGCCAGTTGGTTGCTGGCACTATCGCTGATCGATCTAGATACGATGACATTGCCCAACCCCCTAACACAATCGGGATTAGTTCTGGGTTTGATATTTCAACTAGCTATGGGTTATTTAGTTCAAGGCACTTGGGCAGGAGCAATTCATCAACTCATGGCTGGTGCGATTGGAACTGTATTGGGAATTTGGTTGTTTGATGCCATTATCATCGTGAGTTCCATCTGTCTCGGACAAACCGCAATGGGTGGAGGGGATGCGAAATTAGCCGCCATGATGGGTGCTTGGTTGGGCTGGAAATACTTACTCTTATCGGGTTTTCTGGCTTGTGCTTTGGGTGCATTTGTCGGCGGAGGCGCGATCGCCCTTGGGATACTCCATCGCCGCCAACCAATGCCTTTCGGTCCCTTTCTCGCCCTCGGCGCAGTCATCACCGTGTTTGCTGGTGAAGCCATTCTTTCGACTTACTTCCGGTTGATGTTTCCTACTATGTAGGGAGTTGGTAATGGGTAATTGGTAATTGGTAATTGGTAATCGCTCACCTGCACGCAAAGCTCACTTGCCCCTAGCCTCCTCAGCTGCCGATCGTGAGAGCGATCGCTCCTAGCCCCTGATTCTGGTAACATGATCTTGTGAACTGGATGACGCTAAGGACGACGAGTTGGCGCTGGGAAGCAGAACTGATGCAACAGCTCTTAGAGGCGCATGGCATTCCAACACGGATATTAGATTTGGGTAGTACAAGCTATTTTGGTGCAGGCAGTCCTGCCGCTTTGCAAGTCTATGCAAAGGATCGGTGGACTGCCTTACTGCTATTGAGTCCAATTGAAGAGGAGTAAAGTAGCACTAAAAAATGTCAGAATATCTAAGTTTAAGTTTAATAACACGAGAGTAACTAAAGTAACCAAAATAAGGTATCGAAGTTACAGAAACTAGAAGTGTAGGGCATAAACGCTGTTTACAAATTTCATAACTGGTAGAAGATCGAGATAAACATGGCTACTAACGACGAATCTCGCGGTTTAATGTCTTTACTTGACTGGTTTGCCAATCGCCGCAAATCTGGTTCTATTAGTCAAGAACGGCACGAGCGTGACATTGCTGATGGATTGTGGAATAAATGCCCTGAATGCGGGGTTCTGGCTTACAACAAGGATTTGATGGCAAATCAAATGGTTTGTTTGGAATGTGGGCATCATATGCGGGTAGATAGCAACGAACGTATCCGCCAGTTGATCGATGCCAACACCTGGAAGCCAATTGATGAGAATTTGCGTCCCGCCGATCCACTACAATTTCGCGATCGCAAAGCCTATAGCGATCGCCTGCGGGAATATCAAGAAAAAACTGGTTTAAATGATGCCGTGCAAACAGGTTTCGGTAAAATTGACGGTTTACCAGCAGCCCTTGGCGTGATGGATTTTCGCTTTCTCGGCGGTAGTATGGGTTCGGTGGTAGGTGAAAAACTCACCCGTTTAATTGAACAAGCAACCCAGAAGCGATATCCTGTAGTAATTGTCTGTGCCTCTGGTGGTGCGAGAATGCAAGAGGCAATGCTCAGCTTGATGCAGATGGCAAAAATTTCCGCCGCCTTAGAACGTCATCGCGCTGCCCAATTGCTATATATTCCAGTATTAACCAATCCAACGACTGGCGGCGTCACAGCGAGTTTTGCCATGTTAGGCGACATCATCTTGGCAGAACCAAAAGCAACAATCGGTTTTGCCGGACGACGGGTGATCGAGCAAACCCTGCGTCAAAAACTCCCAGATAATTTCCAAACGGCTGAAGACGTACTAGAACACGGTTTCGTCGATGCGATCGTTCCCCGCACCCAACTTAAGAAAACTTTGGCTCAGTCGATCGCCCTACATCAACCACTTACTACTGCTCCAAATCTGGTACATCTAGAAGGCATAGCTCTTAGTTCGAGTATTTCTGGCTGAAATAGGAGCGAGGAGCGAGGAGTGAGGGCAGGGGAAATCGCTCCTCTCTATCTCTTCAATACCAATCGTTGCCATACTGAATGTGGCATGAGTGTATACTGCAACCCAGTAAGTTTACAATTTTTTACATAAAATTCATAAACTAGCCCTTTCCTTCGTCCCTCGCTCCTCACTCCTCGCTCCTCGCCCCTCCTATCTCTTCAAGGTTTAGGAAACAAATTGTGCAGTGACATGGTATTCATACATAATTAGAGCGTCTGTCTCAATCTCTAATTGTTTCTAAACAATCGTTCATTATGGGTTTTGCCGATTTGTCCATTGCAGAAATCGCAGCGGACTATAACCTTCCCGCAGTGGAGGTCATGGTTTTGTGCGATCGCTTGGGAATAGCTTATAAAAATCCTCAGACCCGTCTAGCTTTGGAAGATGCTAAGGCAGTTATCAGTCAAATTTTGTCTCAAAGGCAAAGCTCTGAGGCTAGCGATCGTCAGTGAAATCGAACTAGAGATTGAGCAAACCGGAACAAGTGCTGTGTTGAGCGTCCAAATTTTAGGAGAACCATGTTCAAAAGATTAATCGGGCTAGTAATGGCGACTGTGATGTTAGCATTTGGGCTAGTTGTTGGCAGCGCCGCCGCAGTTGAGATGAGCGAAGCTATCCGTACAGTGCCACTGAATGACAGTGGTGACACTACAGTACTGAGCCTCAAACAGGTGCAGGAAGGCAAACGCCTATTTAACTACGCCTGCGCTCAGTGTCACGTTGGTGGTGTAACCAAGACTAACCAAAACGTCGGGCTAGACCCGGAAAGTCTAGCCGGAGCTTCTCCATCCCGCAACAACATTGAAGGGTTGGTGGATTATATGAAAAATCCTACTACCTATGACGGAGAGGAGGAAATCGCCGAAATCCATCCCAGTATCAAGAGTGCGGATATTTACCCAGCGATGAGAAATTTACGGGATGAGGACTTAACAGCGATCGCCGGACATGTTCTGCTTCAACCAAAGATTTTGGGTGACAAGTGGGGAGGCGGCAAAATTTATTATTAAGTTGTTTGTCATTTGTCGCGTGTTGTTTGCCATAAACTGGTGACTCATGACTGTTAACCATTGACTATGAACCAATGACCTATCGTTTGTTTGGCTGTCTGTTTTTTTCTCTCATAGTTTGCCTGGGAGTGCTACTGCTGCCAAGTACTCCTGCTCAAGCTGCGATTGACTCCTACGTGGCTCGGTATTTACATGTCACTGAGCCAATCGATTTGGAAGTGAGCGATCGCGAGACTCGTTCGTTTTCACCAGAAGAAATATCCCAAGGGAAGCAGTCTTTTTCACAAAGCTGCCAGACTTGTCACGTCGGTGGTAGCACCATATCATTTCCAGAAGTTTCACTCTCTTTGGAAAAGCTGAAAGGAGCCATGCCATCGCGGGACAAGATTAACGGTTTAGTTGCTTATATGCGTAAACCAATGACTTACGACGGCAGCGAGGAAACTTACTGGTGTCGCGAAGTCCCTGAAAGCTGGTTGACACAAGCACAAGTGGAAAATCTAGCAGCTTTTATTTTGACAGCAGCCAAAAAAGCTCCTGGCTGGGGTACAGAAACCTTCTAATTTTGTAGAAGTCAGGAGACAGAAGACAGGAAAAATTTAAACATAGGCAGTATAAGGGGTGTTGTGTCCGCTTTACAGTAGCGGTGCAATGCCCCTTATTGTTGGAATCAGCAGATTGTCAATATAAACTGCTTAACGCGGTAGTATTGCAAACGAATTAACTGCAGCTCCTGTCGCACCTCTGATTCTAGGTGGATTCAGGACTAAAGGAAACTCGTAAACGCCCTCTTGAGCCAATGCTTGTGATAACTCTTCTAGATTTAAATTTTCTACAATGTAGATTCCGTTATCTGCAATTAGCGTGCGATGCACTGGAAAGACCGTTCCTGTGGCGGGAAGCACCTCAAAGACTAACTGATCGTCCCCTACCAGAAAAACTTTCTTCTTCGCCAGCCAACGAGCCGCTGCTTCGCCTGGACCTGGAAGAGGTTCTGAAAACTTTGTCGGTTCGGTGTTGAAAAACTTCCCATAGCCAGTCCTAATTAATACTGAGTCACCCGATTGAATTTCAACTCCTTCCGCTCGCGCCGTTGCTTCTAGGTCTGCGACAGTAATCTCCTGTCCCGCTGCAAGTGTCTCCACTCCTTTGAAACGGGCAACATCCAGTAAAACTGCTCGGTTGACAAACTGCTCTTTCGGGTAGGCTTCGACTCCTAGCTTTGTCAGTCCTAGATCGCTTTCGCTAGTTACAGCATCTATGTCCCCAAATAGCTTGAGATTATTTGAAATATGACCGATCGCATCGATAGTGGGTGCGCCATGTTGTCCGCTAAAATCCATCTTATCTGTGGCAAAGCCAATCCCACCCGAAACCGTACCAAAAGTCTGAGTGTGTCTCGCTAATAGACTAATTGAGTAAGGGGTATTTGTCGGAAACAACGGCGAATTAGTATCCCAAGTGAAATTCAGTTCAATTATTCTAGCTGCACTCACCGATTCAATCAGTCTATCGAAAGCTTTTCGACGATTTTTCGCCCGACTCTCTTGTTTTGTCAAAACAGGCAGAGAGGCAAAAAAGTTGTTTTCATTGTTTACCCCTTCATCAAGGGCAATGCGATCGCTTGTCACAGAACTGACTCGTTGTGGCTGAGTTGTAGCGGCTACCACGAACGAGTGAGTCAGAATTACGCCAGCAGAAAGAATCAATATCCCAATCAAAAACAGATATCGCTTCATAAAAATTAGCTGATTTAGATAACGCAGTAACTCTGTATTAGAGTAGCTAGATTATTCCATATATCTTGAAAAAATACCGTGTTTCTAAAAGTAGTTCTCAATCTCCTCATAGAGATATCTAAAGTTTAAGCCCAGGGTAGACTGATAACTGATAATCGATCGCCGACTATGAGGGAACAAAAACTATTTGGGGAGCTAACAAACATACATCATCCGTTTGAACTAAACGCCCGATACCCAAAAAGCGATCGCCCTCATCTTCAACTCGTAAACAAGTATCGTTTGTCATGGTAACGGGAACTTCTGGGTAGGGAATTTTTTGACCCAAGCACCACTTACGCGCAACTGGCTCAGATAAATTAACGCTAGGAAGATGCTGTAAAGCTTTAGCAGGAGGAATAGGCTCGAATGTGCCTTGCTCTATCTGTGTGGCTAATTCATCTAAACTGAGACTTGCAGCAATTTCAAAACCGCTGCTACGAGTACGAGTTAATGCTGCTAGCGTTCCACCAGTACCTAACGCCGCACCTAAGTCCCGCGCGATCGCCCGAATATACGTTCCCGCACCACAAGCGATCGCTACTTCTAATTTGGGAAAATCTCCGGCTTGCCAATCTAAAATTTCGATCTTATATACCTCTACCGTGCGCTCTGGCACGTCTACTTCCTCTCCTGCTCGTGCTAGGTCATACAACCGCTTTCCCCCTACCTGGATGGCGCTGTATTTGGGTGGTATTTGGACGATTTTGCCTTGAAATTGTTTTAATCTTGGAACGATCTGCTCTAGGCTTAGATCTGTTGCTGGCTGGGAAGTCAGGATCTCTCCTTCTAAATCGTCAGTTGTGGTTGTGATGCCAAGTTGAATCGTAGCTCGATAAGCTTTATCTTGAGGCAAAAACTGTAATAACCGCGTAGCTTTGCCAACTGCGATCGGCAAAACGCCACTAGCCGCAGGATCTAGCGTACCTCCATGCCCTACCCGCGACGTATGCAACAATCGCCTGACCCGCGCCACGCAATCATGAGAAGTCCATCCTAGCGGTTTGTTTAAATTAATAAATCCTTGCACGAATTAGTTGTCAGTTATTTTAGTGACTTACGACTTACGACTGCTCTTACCTAGCAGGTTTGACTACTAATACAGAACAAGGAGCATTTTCCACAACTTGACTGCTGACAGAACCTTGGATAATTCTCTTTACTCCAGTTAAGCCGCGACTGCCGATCGCAATTAGGTCAGCTTGATAAATGTTTGCTAACCGAATAATTTCTTCAGCCGGATCGCCCGTAACGATCTCGATGATGCTTTCTCCTGGTATTTTTGCTTGGTAAGATTGCAGTTGCTTTTCTATTTGTAAATAGGGTAGTCCTTCCGCTACGGCTTGGGGGCGATCGCTGACAACTTCTTGACTTAACTCGACCGCAGGGACGACATGCGCGAGAACCACCTTTGTCGTCTGCTGGAGTTGCAGTTCTTCCAAACTCTGAATCACTCGTTCCTGAATTTCCGAACCGTCAAGAGCCACTAAAATCGTCTTTAGCACCGCCAAACCTCCCATACTACAGTTACCAGTTATCAGGTATCAATTCTCAGTTCGCAGTTCTCAGTAAATCGTGGTGCGCGGTCACTGGTGACTGTTTACTGGTCACTGTTCGCTGGTCACTGTCCATCCTTTTCACCAGTTCCGATTTGCCAATCTCCCGCCTGCAAATCTTGCATTCGCAACCGCACAGAATCAGCGTGAGAAGGCAGTCCTTCGGTTGTTGCGAGGGTATCAATTGCCCCTGCAACTTTTTGGAGTGCTTCCGGCGTGTACTGAATCACACTAGAGTGTTTGAGGAAAGTTTCTACCCCCAAAGCGGAAGCATAACGAGCAGCACCAGAAGTAGGTAACGTGTGGTTGGGACCGGCTAAGTAGTCTCCTACAGCTTCAGGGGTAGAATTACCCAAGAAAATCGCTCCTGCATGGCGGATCTGCTCTAACAGCGCCCAAGGATCGGCTACTTCTAATTCTAGGTGTTCGGGGGCAAACTCGTTCGATAGTTGAGCCGCAGTATTGAGCGAGTCCACGACTGCGATCGAACCATAGTGGGCGATCGCTTTTTCCGTCAGCGTCCGGCGCGGGTGATTGACTAACTGGCGCTCGACTTCTGTTTGAACTTGCTTAGCCAAACTCGCATCTGTCGTTAACAATATTGCCGCTGCCATTGGGTCGTGTTCTGCCTGGGCTAACAAGTCGGCAGCAACGTGGACGGGGTTAGCCTGTTCGTCGGCAATAATTAGGACTTCCGAAGGTCCGGCTAAAGAATCGATTCCCACCGTACCGTAGACGAGTTTTTTCGCTAGCGTCACGTAAATATTACCAGGTCCCGTAATCACATCGACTTTCGGCAGTGTTTCCGTACCGTATGCCAAAGCCGCGATCGCCTGCGCTCCCCCGACGCGATAAATTTCTTCAATTCCTGCCTCCTGAGCCGCCACTAGCACCGCCGGATTCATGGTTTTTCCCATCCCTGGCGGAGTGACGATGACACAGCGCTTCACCCCAGCCACTTTTGCTGGAATTGCGTTCATCAACACCGTACTGGGGTAGGCAGCTCGCCCTCCAGGGACATACAGCCCCGCGCTATCCACTGGGGTGTATCGCTTACCTAATACCACCCCGTCCTCGTCGAAATGTACCCAAGATTTAGGGACGCGCTGGCGGTGAAATGCCTCGATCCGCCGACAGGCGAGCTGG
Source organism: Chroococcidiopsis sp. CCALA 051 (assembly GCF_003015105.1). Lineage (NCBI taxonomy): Bacteria > Bacillati > Cyanobacteriota > Cyanophyceae > Chroococcidiopsidales > Chroococcidiopsidaceae > Chroococcidiopsis > Chroococcidiopsis sp. CCALA 051. The sequence continues at coordinate 43,677 of NZ_PYCI01000001.1, forward strand.
ATAGCGCTGAGTAATTCTTGAGACACCTGTTGGTAAGCCGCATCCAGTTCCGAGCCGCTCACGCGCAGGTCTTCTGGTTTCAGCGTTTGTTGGTCAAATTCTTCAGTGTAGTGAATTAAGGCGCGGTCTCCTTGGCGCTTCACGGTCTGAAGCACCTCCCGAACCGTCGCTTCCTTATGAGCCACTTGTTCGTCGTGGGTGCGATCGCAGATCCGCTGGAGTTCGGCTCTTACCTCAGCCTGCTGAGTGATGATTCGCAGCATGGAGTTCGGGATGCTAATCTAGGAATTGCCTGCTGGGGAACAAAACTATACTATATCCGCCTGACGGCGATTATGGTTTATTTGTTCTTGCTTCTCTAGCTTAACCTGGATTTTTAGTAGAATCGCAATCTTGTCAATCTAGGTGCTATATTAGTACATCTAGGATTTTGTCTAATTTACGTTCCCTAACTTAACTGTGGCTAATACAAAGTCTGCTATCAAGCGCGTTCAAATTGCCGAGCGTAATCGGCTGCGGAATAAAGCATATAGCTCAGCAGTCAAAACGCTGATGAAAAAGTATTTCAGTACTCTGGAAGCTTACGCCGCCAATCCTACTCCAGAGCTGAAGCAAGAAGTCCAACAACGGATGTCGGCAGCATACAGCAAAATCGACCGAGCCGTAAAGCGGGGCGTACTCCATCGTAATAATGGAGCTAGGAAAAAATCCCGTCTGGCTAAGCAACTCAAGCAGTACGAAATGGCTAAAACTAGTGGTTAGTGGCTAGTGGCTAGTGGCTGGTTTTAAGTACTTGCTACTCCCTACGACCCGAATCCCTACTCCCTAGTTATGCAATTGATCGACTCTCACGTACATCTCAACTTCGACGTGTTTGAACCGGATTTGGCAGCCGTGCGATCGCGATGGCAAGCAGCAGGAGTCGTACACTTGGTTCATTCCTGTGTCGAACCAGCAGAATTTGCCAGCATCAGCGCGATCGCGCAGCAATTTCCTGAAGTCAGCTTTGCCGTGGGGTTACATCCACTAGATGCCCACAAATGGACGGAGAGTATGTCAACAGAAATTTTGTCCTTGGCGTGTAGTAACGATCGAGTCGTGGCAATCGGCGAGATGGGACTGGATTTCTATAAAGCAGAAAACCAAGAGCAACAGCGAGAAGTATTTGAAGCGCAATTGGAGATCGCAGCTACCCTCAACTTACCTGTTATTATCCATTGTCGGGAAGCAGCCGCACAAGTTAGAGAGATATTACAGTTGATGAAGCAGCGTCACGGCGAGAAAATTCGCGGGGTCATGCATTGCTGGAGCGGAACTCCAGAGGAAACTGCCTGGTTTCTAGATTTGGGGTTTTATATAAGTTTCAGCGGCATTGTCACGTTTAAGAATGCTCGTACCGTTCAAACAGCAGCACAGATGGTAAGCAGCGATCGCCTGTTGATTGAAACTGATTGTCCGTTTTTGGCTCCAGTTCCCAAGCGAAAAGAGCGGCGCAACGAACCGGCTTTCGTCTGGCATGTTGCTGAGTTTCTGGCTCACCTGCGCGGGGTTGAACTAGAAGAGATTGCAGCTCAAACAACGGCTAATGCTTGTCAACTATTCGGTTTGTCGGCGTGAATTAGCGATGAGAACAACGGCTCGGATTCGCTACACCTGCTGTCATAGGTATATTAAAAACGCCATAATGGTTAAGGAGCATGTATGAAACAATTTTTTAGCCCACCGCACAAAAGTTGGGAATATACATCATTACGCCGCCTCAACGTAAATTTTTGCTCTTACCCCTTGACAAAACATAGGTGAGAAAATAAGAGAAATTATTCTTTCGCTGTAGCAACCGGAATCTGCCGTCCCTACGATCTAATGAGCCAGAATAGACTGCTGTTTTCTTGTAACTGTCAAGTATTTGGTTTCCTGACTCAGAACACTTTTGATTTTTGCTTACGCGATCGCCTCAACGGGAAATTCCGTCAACGGCGATCGTTTAGCTGTTGTCTGCTTGATGGCTCGAGAACAGTTTAGAAATACGACTCTCGTAAAAGAATTCGGAATTTAGAACTATATGGTATACGGTACAAGCCTCTAGATTCATTCACGGAAAACCAGAAGATGCATAGCATCGACAATCCCTCCCCCACATTTATAACTCCATTCCAGTCTTGGGATTACACCCAGTCGAGGAAATAGCGTGGGTGAGATAACAATTCCGAATTCCGAATTCACAATTCCGAATTCGAGACGATCCGCCAAACACTTTCACTAGCGAGCTTCAAGACGCATGACTACAGAGATATCTAAAGAATCTACCTCCTACTTGCTGCCCGACTTGATCGAAATTCAAAAAGCTAGTTTTCGGTGGTTTTTAGAAGAAGGCTTAATTGAAGAACTCAACAGCTTCTCACCAATTACCGACTACACGGGCAAATTAGAACTGCACTTACTAGGTCAAAATTATAAACTCAAACAGCCTAAATACGATGTAGACGAAGCCAAGCGTCGCGATGCTACATATGCCGTACAGATGTACGTACCGACACGCTTGATCAATAAAGAGACAGGCGAGATTAAAGAACAAGAGGTTTTTATTGGCGACCTGCCCCTCATGACCGATCGCGGTACGTTTATTATTAACGGCGCAGAACGGGTAATCGTCAATCAAATCGTGCGATCGCCTGGAGTCTACTACAAATCGGAACTCGACAAAAACGGTCGTCGCACCTACAGCGCCAGTTTGATTCCTAACCGAGGCGCGTGGCTGAAATTTGAAACCGACCGGAACGATTTAGTTTGGGTACGCATTGATAAAACTCGTAAACTGTCGGCGCAAATTTTGTTGAAAGCACTTGCCCTGACAGATAATGAAATTTTTGATGCCCTGCGTCACCCAGAATATTTCCAAAAAACGATCGAAAAAGAAGGGCAGTTTTCTGAAGAAGAAGCCCTGATGGAATTGTACAAAAAGCTACGTCCTGGCGAACCACCAACGGTATTGGGCGGTCAACAGCTCCTCGACTCGCGCTTTTTCGATCCCAAGCGCTACGATTTAGGGCGCGTCGGACGGTACAAACTGAATAAAAAGCTGCGCTTATCGATCCCCGATACGACGCGGGTACTGACACCAACAGATATTTTGGCAGCGATCGACTACCTGATCAACTTAGAGTTCGACATGGGTAACACCGACGATATCGATCACTTGGGCAACAGACGAGTCAGAAGCGTCGGCGAGTTGCTGCAAAACCAAGTCCGCGTCGGCTTAAACCGCTTAGAACGGATTATCCGCGAACGAATGACCGTCTCGGATACAGATAACCTCAGCCCGACTTCATTGGTCAACCCCAAACCCCTGGTCGCTGCGATTAAGGAGTTTTTTGGCTCCAGCCAACTGTCACAGTTTATGGATCAGACCAACCCCTTAGCAGAATTGACTCACAAGCGCCGCCTCTCAGCCCTCGGTCCTGGCGGATTGACGCGAGAACGGGCGGGTTTTGCCGTGCGAGATATTCACCCCTCGCACTACGGGCGTATCTGCCCGATTGAGACTCCAGAAGGTCCCAACGCGGGTCTGATTGGTTCTTTGGCAACCCACGCCAGAGTTAACCAATACGGCTTTTTAGAAACGCCTTACCGCGAAGTGAAAAACGGGCGAGTCTTGTACGATGGCGCTCCTATTTACATGACAGCCGACGAGGAAGACGATTTTCGCGTCGCACCTGGGGACGTGCCGATCGACGAACACGGTAACTTGCTGGGCGCTCAAGTCCCCGTGCGTTACCGCCAAGACTTCACCACCACCACCCCCGACCAAGTGGACTACGTGCAGGTGACACCAGTACAAATCGTCTCTGTTGCCACCAGCTTGATCCCGTTCTTGGAACACGACGACGCTAACCGCGCCCTGATGGGTTCTAACATGCAACGGCAAGCGGTTCCCTTACTCAAACCGGAGCGACCCTTAGTTGGGACGGGGCTAGAAGCACAAGCAGCGCGGGACTCTGGGATGGTAATCATCAGCCGTACTGATGGTGAAGTCAGTTATATCGATGCCACCCGCATTCGCGTCCGTGCTGCTAATGGGAGCGAAATTGAATACCAAATGTCCAAATACCAGCGCTCCAACCAGGATACCTGTCTCAACCAGCGCCCGCTCGTCCGTAAAGGCGATCGCGTTGCTGCCGGACAGGTAATTGCTGATGGTTCCTCAACTGAGGGCGGTGAAATTGCTCTGGGACAAAATATTTTAGTTGCCTATATGCCTTGGGAAGGCTACAACTACGAAGATGCAATTTTGATCTCGGAACGGTTGGTACAGGAAGACCTGTATACCTCAATTCACGTTGAAAAGTATGAAATTGAGGCACGACAGACCAAACTCGGACCCGAAGAAATTACCCGCGAAATTCCCAATGTTGGGGAAGATGCCCTGAGACAGTTAGACGAACAAGGAATTATCCGCGTTGGCGCTTGGGTAGAATCGGGCGATATCTTAGTTGGCAAAGTTACCCCCAAAGGTGAATCTGACCAACCACCAGAAGAAAAACTGCTACGGGCAATTTTCGGTGAAAAAGCGCGGGATGTACGCGATAACTCGCTGCGCGTACCCAACGGCGAAAAAGGTCGTGTAGTAGACGTGCGCGTGTTTACCCGCGAACAGGGGGACGAACTACCCCCTGGCGCTAACATGGTCGTCCGCGTGTATGTCGCTCAAAAGCGCAAGATCCAAGTTGGCGACAAAATGGCAGGACGACACGGCAATAAGGGAATTATTTCTCGCATTTTGCCTTTAGAAGATATGCCATATTTGCCAGACGGCAGACCCGTTGACATCGTGCTGAATCCATTGGGCGTACCTTCCCGCATGAATGTGGGACAAGTGTTTGAGTGCCTCTTAGGTTGGGCGGGGGCTAACTTGGGTCTGCGGTTTAAGCTAACTCCATTCGATGAAATGTTTGGTGAAGAAGCATCGCGATCGATCGTTCACGGCAAATTGACGCAAGCCAGAGAAGACACCGCTCAAGATTGGATGTACGACCCAGAAAATCCGGGGAAAATCCAAGTATTCGACGGCAGAACGGGAGAACCATTCGATCGCCCGATCACGATTGGGATGGCTTACATGCTGAAACTGGTACATTTGGTAGACGACAAGATTCACGCTCGTTCAACAGGTCCTTACTCCTTGGTGACGCAACAACCCTTGGGTGGAAAGGCGCAGCAAGGCGGTCAGCGATTTGGCGAAATGGAAGTGTGGGCGCTGGAAGCATTCGGCGCTGCCTATACCCTGCAAGAGCTGCTAACGGTGAAATCCGACGACATGCAAGGACGGAACGAAGCCTTAAACGCGATCGTCAAAGGCAAGGCTATCCCTCGACCTGGCACGCCCGAATCTTTCAAGGTATTGATGCGAGAGTTGCAATCTTTGGGGCTAGATATTGCCGTGCATAAGGTAGAAACTCAAACTGACGGCAGTACCTCTGATGTCGAAGTGGATCTGATGGCAGATCCGGCTGGTCGCCGCACTCCTTCCCGTCCTACCTACGAATCTCTCAGTCGCGAATCGTTGGAAGAAGAAGAAATTTAGTGGTGAGTGGTGAGTGATGAGTGGTGTTCCTACTCCTTACTCCTTACTCCCTACTACGCGGCTCCGATGGCGAACGCGGCTCCAATGCGGAGGGAACCTCCGCTTCCGCCCGCTTGGAAACCTCGCCATCTGCCCGCTTCCCTACTCCCTACTCCCTTACCCCTCAAATATGAGACCAGGATTATCAAATCAGTTCGACTACGTAAAAATTGCGATCGCCTCGCCTGACCGGATTCGGGTCTGGGGAGAAAGAACCTTGCCTAACGGTCAGTTGGTGGGCGAGGTGACAAAGCCAGAAACAATTAACTATAGAACGCTCAAGCCAGAAATGGACGGGCTATTTTGCGAGCGAATCTTCGGTCCGGCGAAAGATTGGGAGTGTCACTGCGGCAAGTATAAGCGCGTCCGGCATCGGGGCATTGTTTGCGAGCGTTGCGGTGTGGAAGTTACGGAATCCCGCGTCCGCCGCCACCGGATGGGTTTTATCAAACTCGCGGCTCCAGTTGCCCACGTTTGGTATCTCAAGGGTATTCCTAGTTATATTTCGATTTTGTTAGATATGCCCTTACGGGATGTCGAGCAAATTGTTTACTTTAACGCTTATGTCGTCCTCAAACCAGGCAACGCCGAGACTTTAACTTACAAACAATTGCTCAGCGAAGACCAGTGGATTGAGATTGAAGACCAACTTTACAGCGAAGATTCTACCCTAGAAGGTATAGAAGTAGGAATCGGAGCTGAGGCATTAGCGAATTTGCTCTCGGATATCAAACTGGAACCAGAAGCAGAAACGCTGCGGCAAGAAATTGGTACGGCAAAAGGACAGAAACGGGCAAAACTGATCAAACGGCTGCGGGTGATCGATAACTTTATCGCCACTGGCTCGAAACCAGAGTGGATGGTAATGAGTTATATTCCAGTAATTCCCCCAGACTTGCGCCCAATGGTACAGCTCGACGGCGGACGATTTGCTACGTCCGACTTAAACGATCTGTATCGTCGCGTAATCAACCGGAACAACCGTTTGGCGCGCTTGCAAGAGATTTTGGCTCCTGAAATCATCGTCCGTAACGAAAAACGGATGCTGCAAGAAGCCGTCGATGCTTTGATCGATAACGGTCGGCGGGGACGCACGGTGGTAGGCGCAAACAATCGTCCGTTGAAATCCTTATCGGATATTATCGAAGGGAAACAAGGTCGCTTCCGCCAAAACTTGCTCGGCAAACGGGTTGATTATTCAGGACGTTCGGTAATCGTCGTCGGACCCAAACTTAAAATTCACCAGTGCGGTTTGCCACGGGAAATGGCAATCGAGCTATTCCAGCCGTTTGTGATCCATCGTCTGATTCGCGGTGGAATTGTCAACAATATTAAAGCTGCGAAAAAACTGATTCAGCGCAATGACCCCAGCGTGTGGGACGTTTTAGAAGAGGTGATTGAAGGACACCCAGTCCTGCTCAACCGCGCTCCAACGCTTCACCGCTTGGGGATTCAATCTTTCGAGCCAATTTTGGTAGAAGGTCGTGCCATTCAGCTCCATCCTTTGGTCTGTCCGGCGTTCAACGCTGACTTTGATGGCGACCAGATGGCGGTTCACGTGCCTCTGTCCCTGGAATCGCAGTCAGAAGCAAGATTGTTGATGCTAGCTTCTAACAATATTCTGTCTCCAGCAACAGGCAGACCGATTATTACTCCCAGCCAAGATATGGTTTTGGGCTGTTACTACTTAACTGCCGAAAATCCCAACAACAATCGTGGCGCTGGCAGTTACTTTGCATCGCTCGATGACGCGATCGTAGCTTACGAGCAAGAGCGAGTAGACCTACACGCCAAAGTTTGGGTACGCTACGACGGCAAAGTAGAGACGGCGAAGCCAGACAGCGAGCCTTTAAAAGTAGAAAAGCAGGGTGACGGCACCGTGACCAAACACTTTCGCGAACGACGAGTCCGAGAGGATGGTAGCGGTAATTTGCTGTCGCAGTTCATCCTGACAACTCCTGGTCGGATTATTTACAACAAAGCAATTCAAGACTCGATTGTCAGCTAGGGATTAGGGGGCTGGGGACTAGGAAAATTTCAAAATTCGCAATTAACTCACTTCCCCTGTAAGGGCGGGTTCAACCGCAGAAGGATTTATTCCAGAACAGGTATCTTCAAAAAACCCGCCCCTACGATTCCCCACTCATCACGCGCTACGCACTACTCACTACTCACTACTCACTAAAAACATGGCAGACGGTAAGGAATTTATTTTTCGCAACCGCGTAGTTGGTAAAAGCCAGCTGAGAAATCTAATTGCTTGGTCGTTCACGACTTACGGCACTGCTCGCACGGCAGTTATGGCAGATAAGCTGAAAGATTTAGGATTTCGCTACGCGACGAAAGCAGGGATCTCAATTAGCGTTGACGATTTGATGGTTCCGCCTTCTAAGCGATCGCTCTTGGAAGCTGCCGAAGCCGAAATTAGAGCCACGGAAGCGCGTTACCAACGGGGAGAAATCACTGAGGTCGAGCGTTTCCAAAAAGTGATCGACACTTGGAACAGTACCAGCGAAGCCCTCAAAGATGAAGTAATGAGTCACTTCGAGCGGACGAATCCGCTGAACTCGGTACACATGATGTCTATTTCTGGGGCGCGGGGTTCGATCGCCCAGGTGCGGCAGTTGGTCGGAATGCGCGGGTTGATGGCAGACCCTCAAGGGGAAATTATCGACTTGCCAATTAAAACGAATTTCCGCGAAGGGCTGACCGTTACCGAATACATTATCTCGTCCTACGGGGCGAGAAAGGGTCTGGTAGATACGGCGCTGCGCACGGCAGACTCCGGTTACTTAACACGACGCTTGGTAGACGTATCCCAAGACGTGATCGTACGGGAATTTGACTGTGGTACGACCCGCGCCATTCCCGTGCGCCCGATGATGGATGGCGATCGCACTTTGATTCCGATCGGCAATCGTTTGCTGGGGCGAGTCGCGGCAGTTGATGTCATCCACCCAAAAACGAAAGAAGTTTTGGTGCAGAGAAACCAGCCCATTCATGATGAATTGGCGCAGGCAGTAGACAAAGCAGGCGTTGAAGAAGTGATGGTACGATCGCCCCTCACCTGCGAAGCAGCGCGGTCGGTCTGCCAGCACTGTTATGGCTGGAGCTTGGCACACGCCAAGATGGTGGATTTGGGTGAAGCGGTGGGGATCATTGCCGCTCAAAGTATTGGCGAACCAGGCACGCAGCTAACCATGCGTACCTTCCACACGGGCGGCGTATTTACCGGAGAAGTAGCGCGACAAGCACGGGCAGAACAAGACGGTACGATTCGGATGCCGCGCAATCTCCGCAATCGTCCGTTTAGAACCCGCCACGGGGAAGACGCGCTGATGGCGGAAAACAATGGGGCGCTGACTTTGGAGCTTGCCAATGGCAGCAAAGTGAATATTCCCGTCAACCAAGGTTCGATCGTGTATGTCAATGACGGTCAGACAGTAACAGTTGGACAACTAATCGCTGAAGTCCCCGTTGGCAACCGTACCACCAGAGTTAACACGGAAAAAGTTACGAAAGACGTGGCTTCGGACTTGGCAGGAGAAGTCAAATTTGCGGATGTCGTCGCCGAGGAAAAGACCGACCGTCAAGGTAACACGACGACGACTGCATCTAGAGGCGGCTTGATCTGGATCTTGTCGGGAGAAGTTTACAACTTGCCCCCAGGTGCAGAACCCAGCGTCAACAACGGCGATCGCGTCGAAGCGAATAGCGTCTTGGCGCAGATGAAACTGACCAGCGTGCATGGGGGTGTCGTGCGCTTACCCCAAGCTGCTGATGGGGCGCGGCAGCGAGAAATTGAAATCATTACTGCCTCTGTGGTTCTCGATACGGCTACCGTGCGATCGGAAAGCTTTCAAGGTCGCGAGCATTACACGATCGAAACAAATAACGGTCAACAATTTTCGCTCTTAGCAACCCCAGGCACAAAAGTGCAAAACGGTCAAGTTGTTGCAGAGCTAATTGACGATCGCTACCGCACTGCTACTGGTGGAATTGTCAAATTTGCTGGGGTAGAAATCGGGAAAAAAGGTAAGGCAAAGCAAGGTTACGAAGTCGTCAAGGGTGGAACTTTATTGTGGATTCCTGAAGAATCCCACGAAGTCAATAAGGATATCTCCCTGCTAATCGTCGAGGACGGCACGTATGTCGAAGCGGGTACGGAAGTCGTGAAGGATATCTTCTGCCAGAATAGCGGCGTTGTCACCGTGACTCAGAAGAATGACATTTTGCGCGAACTGGTGGTGAAGCCAGGGGAATTGCTGATGTTAGACGACCCAGAAGCAGCACTCGGCAGAGACGGAACTTTAGGTCAGCCTGGAGAAGAAATCGTCCCAGGACATACCCTATCCGAACTGCGTTATATCGAGTATGTCGAATCGCCTGAAGGTCCAGCCTTACTGCTACGTCCCGCAATCGAATATGCCGTACCAGATGTTCCACCCGTACCCAGCACGCAATCCGTTAACCAATCGGGTCGCCGGATTGAGTTGCGATCGATGCAGCGTATTGCTTTTAAAGATTCCGAGCGGGTGAAGTCGATTGAAGGAGTAGAACTGCTGCGGACGCAATTGGTCTTGGAAATCGAGCAAGACACGAGCGGAGAACACGGTAGTTCGCCAATGGTGGCAGATATCGAATTGATTCCCGATGCAGAAGATCCCGAACTCCAGCGCTTGCAGTTGGTAATTTTGGAGTCTCTAACAATCCGCCGCGACGTAGCCGCCGATGCTACCCAAGGCAGTACTTCAACCACATTACTCGTAGAAGACGGGCAGAATATTCCGCCTGGTGCAGTGGTGGCACGGACGGCAATTCAGTGCAAAGAAGCCGGAGAAATTCGCGGTATTCGCGAAGGTGCGGAAGCCATTCGCCGCATTCTGGTGTTGCGAGAAAGCGATCGCCTATCCATTCCAACCAAAGAACGTCCTCAAGTCAAAATTGGTGACTTGGTTGTAGCAGGTATGGAAATCGCTCCGGGAGCAGTTGTAGCTGAATCCGGGCAAGTACTAGAAATTAAGAAGGCAACGGGAGACAAAAAAGAGCAGGAACAACCAGGCGATGGTGCGTTGGTTAGCAATGCTTATGAAGTGGTTGTACGCACAGGTCGCCCTTATCGCGTCAGTAACGGTGCAGTATTGCAAGTCGAAGACGGCGAACTGGTTCAACGGGGCGATAACTTAGTGTTGTTGGTCTTTGAACGGGCAAAAACCGGAGACATCATTCAGGGTTTACCCAGAATTGAGGAACTACTGGAAGCACGCAAACCAAAAGAAGCGTGTATCCTTGCCCGTGCTGGCGGTACGGTAGAATACAATCGGATTGAGGATGAAACTGTTGCCATTAAGGTGATTGAAGATTCTGGCAATCTTACCGAGTATCCAATTGGACCTGGGCAAAATGCCATTGTCTCTGATGGAGCGCACATAGAGTTAGGTACGCCACTGACCGACGGTCCAGCAAACCCCCATGAAATTCTGGAGATTTTCTACAATCGCAATGCTGCCGAGGGTGTCTATGCTAGTGCGCTGGAAGCTTTACAGCGAGTTCAGACATTTCTAGTGAATGAAGTTCAGTCCGTCTACCAGTCTCAAGGCATTGATATTTCTGACAAGCACATCGAAGTGATCGTGCGTCAGATGACTTCCAAGGTGCGGATCGACGATGGTGGCGACACGACCATGTTGCCAGGGGAGTTGATCGAACTGCGGCAAGTCGAGCAGGTCAACGAAGCAATGAGCATCACTGGTGGGGCGAAAGCACAGTATACGCCGATGCTCTTGGGTATTACCAAGGCATCGCTGAATACAGATAGCTTCATTTCAGCAGCTTCGTTCCAAGAAACGACTAGGGTACTGACTGAAGCAGCGATCGAAGGTAAATCTGATTGGTTGCGGGGTCTGAAAGAAAACGTAATCATCGGACGCTTGATTCCAGCGGGAACTGGTTTTAACACCTACGAAGAAGTCAGTACGACCAGTACTGACGATTTCGACACCATGTCAACCAGCGTCTTTGATGATGGTGACGATGCCATGGATGTCGTCCTCGACGATCGCACGGCTCGTGCCTATAACCTAGAGGGTATGGGAGATAGCTTCGGTTTCGATCGCAACGCTGCCATCCTGGATGAAGATGACGATCTGATGATCGACGACTCTTCAGCTGGCGACATGGATGATGACGATGATGACGATGATGACGATGACGACTTCGACGACGACGATATCTAACTAAAAAATAGGGTGGGCATTGCCCACCCTTTCGTTTTCTGTCAAGAGACAAAATTTCGCCTCTCGATAAACAAAATCTCTTATTTGAGCGAAGCGCTTTGCAACTCGCCCGTGCGGACGGAAAGTTGTTGAGTTCGATCGCCCCGCCGGACTTTGACTTGGATCGCCTGCCCGACTTGAGTATCCTCAACTAAACTTTGTAGCTGTTCGGCTTTCGTAATCGTCTGCCCGTCTACTTGGACGATGACATCTCCCCGACGCAATCCAGCGGCAGCAGCAGGCGAGTTGGGTAAAACTCGCACTACCAATACGCCATTCACTTCGGGAATTTGAATTGCCGAATTAGGATCGCTGTTATTTTGCCTTGCCAATGAGGGGGTAAGGGTTTCCATTTGTACCCCAATATATGGATGGGCGACTTGCTCACCTCGAATTAACCGATCTTTAATCGCTTTGGCTTTGTCAATTGGAATTGCAAAACCGATCCCCATCCCGTCAGCGCGAATCGCCGTGTTGATGCCGATGACCTCACCGCGATCGTTCAATAGCGGACCCCCAGAATTACCAGGATTGATCGCCGCATCAGTTTGAATGAAATCTAGCCGTTTATCGGGAATGCCAACTTGGGCGCTAGAACGCTTGAGAGTGCTGACAATACCAAGGGTGACGGTGTTATCTAATCCCAAAGGATTTCCTACTGCGATCGCCCAATCTCCAACCTGGACGCTAGAAGAGTCTCCCAAAGGTGCTACGGGCAAATTTTTGCCGTTGACTTTAATCGCTGCCAAATCGGTAACTTCATCTACACCTTGCACCTGACCTTCCAAAACACGCCCATCTTTTAAAGTTACCGTCACCTTATCGGCTTGAGCGACAACGTGGGCATTGGTTAAAATCTCGCCGCTAGAATCGACAATGAACCCAGAACCCAATCCTTGTAAACGTTCGGGTGGCAATTGTTGGGGAAAGTTTTCGCCAAAAAAACGGCGGAAAAATGGGTCGTCTGAAAAAGGATCGGGTAGGCGGCGCGTAATCGTGCGTTCTGTATCGATGCGTACCACCGCTTGTCCGACGCGATTAACTGCCGCAGTTACAAAGCTGTTGGGCTGGATGGCAGCTTTTTGAGTTGGGGCTGCTGGTGTGGCAGCTTGGGAAATAGTTGCTTGAGGTACTGGGTCTGCTTGTGATGGTAGTACCCACAGACAACCGCTTAGAAATACACCTATAACAATCGCCAACACATAAGTACTGAGTTGGCGGATATACTGCATAACTTTTCCTAATTGCATAGAATCAATTGCTCAGTCAGTTGAAATGTCATTGGTCAATTGGTCATTGGTCAATTTGTGAATTCCCGATCTCAGTTCTCAGTTGTCAGGGAACAAAGTACGGGAAGCTATAATTTCTGACTTACGACTTACGACTTACCAATGACTCATGACCAATGACAAGTTATATCTAATATTTTGGCAAAGCTTGCAGCAGATAGCGGAAACTGACTCAATTGCTCTAGGCTAGAATTTGAACTAACTCTATTAGCGGGTGCGATCGCGCATGAACGGCACAGATAAACTGACAAAAAGCTCCTCGTCAATTGCTAGGACTGAAAAACTCTCCCCATCTACTGACTTAGACCTCAGCCACAGTCACGTTCACGAGCAGGGGTCGGCTCACGCTCACGTTCACGTCCATAGTGAAGAATCTCTACGCGCCGTAATCAATCGACTTTCTCGCATTGAAGGACACATTCGCGGGATTAAAACTATGGTGCAAGAAAACCGAGATTGTCCCGAGGTATTGACGCAGATTGCAGCCGTGCGCGGAGCGCTCGATCGCGTTGCTCGCATGATTTTAGACGAGCATCTGACTGAATGTATTGCTAGAGCTGCTCGAGTAGGAAATTTGGAAGACGAAATCGATGAATTGAAAAAAGCTCTGGATCGATTTTTGCATTAGTCCAGCATTGCAAAAACAAAGTGCCAGTGAATCACAGCGCTAAATGCTCGTAGATATTGAATTTTTTGACTTCTGACTTTTGACTTTTGACTTCTCACTTCTCGTACTAAAACCGTACTTTATACAATTGAAATAATTCCCCTGCTTGCCGTGCCACAATTTTAGCACCAGTAGCTTTTATCGTTTTTTCCCACTCAGATATAGGCTCCAGAAACACTTCTGCACCCAGGTAGGTTTCTAAAACTGCCCAATCTTCTGCTAGGGGTGTTTCGGGGTTGAGAATGTCGAAGACAAAAAAACCATTCGGTTTCAGCACCCGCTTGACTTCTGCCATGACGGTACTCCAGTACTCGCGGGGAAAATAACAGCTAAATCCAGTGGCGATCGCTAAGTCAAATTGAGCTGGAGCGTAGTTTAACTGGTGGGCTGGTCTTAATTCAACACCTTTAAATAACTTTGAATTCAACTGCGGACTGCGAGCATTCAAGGTATCCCGCGCTACTGTACTGACTTCTTGACCGTAAAAAAATGCTTGCCATTCCGTCCAAGGATAAATCAGAAAGCTAACACCACAGCCAATATCTAAGCAAGTTTGATTTTTCTGCGGTTGAGCCATCTCCCAAAAAGGAGAAGCCAGTCTACCAGCCAGAATACCAGTTTTCCACTCGTGAAATATCGGCATTGCCTGTACTTCTGGTGGGAGTGTCAAATCTTGACCTTGATACTGTCGGTTGAACCGATACCCGACTTGCTTGACTATTTCTTCCCAATTCTGCGATTGAAAGATGTTGCTGCTTTGAAAGCTAGGCGAATTCGAGTTGCTGCTGCTTGGTTTGGACATAATAGAAAGGTAACTAGTCTGTTATTCTTTCATTTCTGGCACAAAACCCAAATAACCCCGTGGGGTGATTATCCAATTGGCATAGGTGCGAGTACTAGAATTACCAATTAATACAGTAGATAGCATATCGACGGGCAAATCGAGTAACTTTTCTAAAGTTGTTAGGTAAATTTGTTCGTCTTGACGGTAAGCCGCACGGACGATCGCGACTGGAGTGTTTGGATCGCGGTATTGTAGGAAAATGTCTCTGGCGATTTGTAGCTGTTGGACGCGCGATTGCGATCGCGGATTGTAAATTGCCGTGACAAAATCAGCCATTGCTGCGGCAATCAAGCGCTTTTCAATAACTTGCCAAGGGGTGAGTAAATCGCTTAAGCTAATGGCGCAAAAGTCGTGCATTAGAGGCGTGCCGACGCGAGCGGCGGCGGCTTGCAACGCCGTAATTCCAGGAAAAACTTGTACTTGAGGCGTGTTTCCGTCCCAGTCTCCTGCTTGCAATTCTTCCATCACCACCCCTGCCATACCGTAAATGCCGCAGTCTCCCGAAGATACCACCGCCACCGTTAAGCCCCACTGCGCCAGTTCGATCGCTCTTTGAGCGCGCTGTCTTTCTTGGGTAATGGGTAAAGTTTCGATAACTTGCTGGGGCTGTAGCAACGCCGCAATCAATTCTATGTAGAGAGAGTAACCGATAACTGCATCAGCCGTGGCGATCGCGCTTTTGGCAGCTGGGGTGATTTGCTCGATCGCACCAGGTCCTATTCCCACGAGGAACAGTTTACCAATACGACCCGTGTATTCAATTTCCGATTGGGCGATCGCGATCGTGACTGCACCCGTGAGATCGGGAGTCGTAGGGGCGCACGGCTGTGCGCCCGTACTGGAGTCGGGAGTTGGGGTATTGGGTTTGAAAATTTGTTTGGAAACCAATAGCTTAGGTGTGACGTTGCGATCGGAATCCGTGTGGTGCTTTGTCTCAGGTAGATTTAAACAAGCGCACAAAGCCGCAGCTTCAGCGACGCTAGGAGTCCCGACTTCTCGTTCTACAACTGGGGAGGGATTGGGGACAGAAATCGCGCTCAAAATTTCGGCGGGAAAAGTCCGTAAGGGAAAATCGTAGGCGTGGCACAATTCGACTAACCCAACTTCATCAGCTTTCAGGTCGATCGTAGCAATCCCGGCGATCGCCTCTGCTGCAAGTTGATTTTCTCGGCAGACTTGCCAGATTGCAGCTTCAATTAGTTGTCTTGAGGTTCCCCGTTCGCAACCGATTCCCACCCACAAAACGCGGGGATGCCACTGAATTTGAGGCGTACGCGATCGTGCGTCCTGAATTAGGCGTGGCGTAATCCAAATTTCGGCTGTTGCGTCAGGAGATGGGGTAAAACTCAGATGCGATCGCCGAACGCTAGCTGTCGATCGCCACAAGGTAGAACCAGCCTCTTGAATCACTTGTACGGGTTCGCCACGCACTACTGCCGCACTCACTTCCGTCCAATCTCCTCTACCTTTATGCCACCCAAAGGGAACGCCCAATAAATCTACGGCAGGTAATCCTAAACTTGTCGAAGCGCTGGTTAATATTGGAGTTGCATCGATGAGCTGGGAAATGAGTTTTGCGAGATTGTCAGCACCGCCTTGATGTCCGCCGCACAAACTGACGACAAACTTTCCTGCCTCATCGACAACCACAACTGCCGGATCGGTGGCTTTACTTTGCAATAAAGGTGCAACGATCCTCACAACTGCCCCAGTTGCCAAACAAAAAACGAAGGCGCGGTGAGACTGCCACAATTCGGCTACGTGAGATTTGAGCGAACCTGAGTAGGCTTGCACTCCCGCAATACTCGACAGAGACCTTGGAACCCAGACTGGATTATTCGGTTGACAAATAGACCGCAATCTGTCCGCGCCAATAGAAGTTGTCGCGATCGCGCATAAAGGTTGAAAATCTTGCAGCAACACAATTTTTCGATTTAACGCACTGATGTATAAAAATAAGGTGAGCAATGCTCACCTTACTCACGAACCATCACAAATGACCAATGACTGATAAATTATTCCCAAGAATCAAGATTAAAAGCTTGAAATCCTTCCCGTTCTGCCAAAGCAAACATGCTACCCAACTGATACCAGACTAACAAACCAGTCAGTAACGTCAGGGGAACGGCAAAAGCATAAGACATCATGATGGGGAAGCCAAAAATTTCAATCCCAGAGGCAAGAAAGACGCAAACACCGACAGCCATGCCCAAAAAAGGAAAAATTAATTGTCCGGTGCGGATTTTAGCCATTGTATCGGTATCGGTGGCGCGATCGCTCGACCATTTTTGTAGCAGCTGTTTGAGCGTGCCAGAAAACGCCGCTCCAGAAGTCAAGGCGACAAACAAACCTGCAACGAGCAGGAAATAAGGCGGAGTGGACGGGTAAAACATGGAAGATACCTTAAACTTACAAATTTTTAATTTTAACTTTTGTTACTTTCAACATCTTACCCTTTTGCATCCATCATGTATCCCCTTACCGCTCTCGATCTGGGGTAGCAATGAGTGAAAATACTGCTGTCGGCAGAATTGCCGCCGTTTCTCTAGATAAATTGGCGATCGCTCCAATCGCGGCATCAAACAGACGTGCGGGCTGAATTTCATCCTTGACTAAATTCCAGATCCGCTGTACTTCTGCTGTATGCAGGCGATCGTCTTCCGTCAGTGCCATCACCAATTGTTGCCGTAGGTATTTCCCTTCTTCAGATAGAAGATACTGCAAGCCGAGTTGAGCGGTGGGTAGAATATCAAAACTATCGTCAGCGCTAGCGATGTCGAGCAAATCTTCCAACCGCTGCCACTGAAACTTACCATTTTTGAACAAGAGATTGAGTAACCTGCGCCGCAGTTCGGGGGTTTCACCCGTCAGTAACCGCCGTGCCACATAGGGATAAGCAACTTCGATAATCTTGAAATCTGGATTAAGGCTGAGGGCAATTCCTTCTTGCGTAATCAAAGAACGGATAATTAGCGCAAATTTAGAAGGGACGCGGAAAGGATAGTCATACATCAACTCCGAATAGGAGTCGGTGATGGTTTTGAAGTTAAAATCTCCTACATTTTTACCGATCGCGCTACCCCAGACTGCTTCTAAAGCTGGGATAATCGGGCGAATATCAGTGTCTGGCGTGAGAAATCCTAGCTTGACGTAATCTTCTGCCAATTCGTCATAGTCTTTATTCACGAGATGCACGATCGCATCTACTAGCGTTTCTTTTGTCCGCTCGTCCAATTGATCCATCATGCCGAAGTCAATGTAAGCCATTCGTCCGTCTGGCATGGCAAACAAATTACCTGGATGGGGGTCAGCATGAAAGAATCCGTGTTCTAGTAGCTGTTGCAGCCCAGCTGTCACACCAATTTCGATCAATTCATCTGTATTCAATCCCGCTGCTTGGATGCTAGCAGTGTCATTCAACTTAAATCCGTTAATCCACTCCAGCGTCAGGACGCGAGTATTTGTATAGCGCCAGTAAATTAAAGGAATTTTGACGTGAGGATCGTTACGGAAGTTGGTCGCAAACTTTTCGGCGTTCCGTCCTTCGTTGAGGTAATCGATTTCCTCAAATAACTTCGTCCCAAATTCGTCTACAATCATCGTCAGATCGTGACCGAGATTGAGCGGCAACCAAGGAGATAGCCAACTCGCCGCCCAACGCATTAAGTAAAGGTCGAGGGTAATCGTCGGGCGTAAATTCGGACGCTGTACCTTAACGGCAACTTCTTCGCCACTATGGAGCCGAGCGCGATACACTTGTCCCAAACTCGCAGCAGCTACAGGTTGTGGCGAAATTTGACTGTAAATTTCTTCAACCGAGCGCCCCAATTCGGTTTCAATCGTGCGCAAAGCAATTTCCTGCTCGAAGGCAGGTAGTTGGTCTTGCAGTTTTACCAGTTCGTCTAGAAAATCTTTTCTCACCAAATCTGGGCGAGTGGAGAGCGCTTGACCGACTTTGATAAACGTCGGACCCAGATCTGTAAGGAGCTGCCGCAGTTGGACGGCTCGTTTGAGCTTATTTTCTTCTTCGCGATCGCGCCAATCGTCCCACTTTAAACCAAAAATAAACCCAGCAAACAACCAGACGACCTTGAAAGCCCGCGCTACAGCCAGCAAAGGACGGAAGCGATAATACTGCGCGATCGCTTCTGGATCGTAGCGTTTAAGCTGAGCGAGTTGATACTGACCCACGCCTTGACTTGCCTCTTTACAATCGGATATTTACACTCGTTTACTAACCAGGGTAATCTCGTGACTACTTTTAACTACGAGTCAATCAGCTTAGATTCCCAAACAGTCAACTATAGCCTCTTTAAACTGCCCTGTCGATGTCTTCTTATACGTAGAATACGTTATTTAAATTGTATCTATTCTTAACATAGTATATAAAAGTACAAATCAATTGATAAGAAAAGTTAAGAAGAGGAGTCAGGAGTCAGGAGCCAGGAGTCAGGAGTCAGGAGCCAGGAGTCAGGAGTCAGGAGCCAGGAGTCAGGAGTCAGGAGTCAGGAGCCAGGAGTCAGGAGTCAGGAGTCAGGAGATAATTGTGAATTGTGAGAAGAGAGTCAGGAGTCAGGAGATAATTGTGAATTGTGAATTGATTTTGTCTCCCTTGTCTCCCTTGTCTCCCTTGTCCCCTGCTTCCTATTTAGAAGCCTTAGCCTCCAAGCTCTCCAGCCGACTCATCAGGGTTTGGTTTTGTTTTTTGAGCTGGTCGATTTCGTCGCGGAGTTGCTTGACAGCTTGGTCAGAACCTGCTGAGCTTTGGACTTTTGCTACAGTTTCTTCGGCGATTCGTTGGACTCGTCCATCAAGGGATTGCGTTGCTAAAGCTTGTAAAATCGCGATCGCTTTGGGGGTTTCCATTTGTCCCAGGGCAGTCACGACCGAGACTTGGGTGAGGAAGAAGCTTTCGTGAGATAATTCGGTTAATCGTTCTAAAATTCGGTCTAAATTGGCAGCAGATTGACCTGTGGAGATGGTTCCAAGAGCGCGGACAGCCGCAAGGCGCAAGGCTTGAGGAACTCCTAAGCGGGTGTATTCTAAAATTAGGTCTAGTGTCTCGGCTGAAGTTTTCATTTGACTCAAGCCCGCGATCGCCCCAGATCGGACGACTTCATTCCAGCCTGCTTTGTTTTCTAAAATCGATCTGAGCAGCTTTAAGACTTTTTCTTCCTTGGGCTTTTCTTCCAATTTGGCAGCGGCGATAATACCAATTGCCCTAGCTGCGGCTGCTTCTACGTAATAACTGCTGTCCCCATCTTCCACAATCGGCTTCAGGGCTTTGTAGCTAGCATAAGTTTTGTTGTTACTCAAAGCCTCAACTACGGCACGTCGTACCAAGGGATTTTCATCGTTCAATCCGACAACCAAAGCCTCAAAAGCTTGGTCGAGCTTAATTTGAGCTAATTGTTTCGCGACTTCTACTTTGACACCCCAAAAGCGATCGCTTTTCAATGCTTCAGCAAGGGCATTGAGCGCTTCTAAACCACCTTTTTTCCCCAAAGCTTCAGCTGCGTATATCCGAGAAATCGGATCGGGGTCGAATTGCAACTGTGCCTTTAGTTCTGGAACGGAATATTCTAAAGACACAGTTTTCAAGTAGTTATTATTAGCATCAAAGCTAATAAACTGAGGTTTCTCTTCCAAAGGAAAGTAGAAACTCTGTTCCTTTTCATTGACGCGCACGGTGAATGTTTTGTGTAGGGGCGCATGGCTATACGCCCCTACATCACCTTGTGCATACCCAAAAGCGATCGGTATTTTCAAATCGAATAGATCGTTTTGGGTTTGGTTAACAGTCACCTTCGCTAATTTGCTATCGCTATCCCATGAGTAAGCAATCTTGAATTCAGGATGTCCGCCGCGATAAACATATTGATCGAAGAGAAATAGAAGATTTCGCCCTGTAACTTTCTCGATTGCCCGGAGTAAATCTACAGTTTCTACAGTATGATGAGCGTTATCTTGCACGAAAGTTTGGATTGCCCGCCAAAATAACTCTTCTCCCAACTCTGCCCGAATCATGTGGTAAACGCAGGAACCTTTCTCGTAGAGATGGCGATCGTACAATTCGATCGCCTCCCGATAAACGTGCGTTACAATCGGACGACGATAGCGGCTGCTGTCTTCAGCGAGATAGTTGCGGGCTTCTAGCAAGCGGTAGTAAGCAGCATCTTCGGCTCCATACTCTTGTTCCGTCCACATCACCTCAGAGTAGGATGCCATGCCCTCTTTAATCCAAGCATGAGACCAGTGTTTAATTACAACTAAATCGCCAAACCACTGATGGGCGAGTTCGTGCGCGACTAGGCTTTCTGTGAGGCGGTTATCAATCGCCGCGCGTTCGTCTAACAAACATCTATCTGTCAGCAGGGTGGTAGACGTATTTTCCATTCCACCAAAAATGAAATCATCTACGCAGACTTGGGCGTATTTGGGAAAAGCATAAGGATAACCATACTTCTGGCTGAAGAATTCGACCATGCGGGGAGTTTTGCCCATGCTGCGCCGCGCATCTTCCTCTCTACCTTTTTCTACGTAGTAAGTGACTAGTTTGCCGTTCCATTCATCCTGGATTTCGGCAAAGTCTCCCACTGCTAGAGTCATTAAATAGGATGGGTGGACTTGCTCTTGCAGCCAGTGAAAAATTTTGTAGTCACTGTTTTCTTCGGTGTCGATTAATCTACCGTTGGAAATGGCAATGTAGGGTTTGGGGACGCGCACCCGAATTTCTGAAGTTGCGAGTTGTCCTGGGTAGTCGAAGCAGGGAAACCAGAAACGGGAGTCTTCATCTTCTCCTTGCGTCCAGACTTGGACTGGTTTGTTGGGGTAGTGCTTATCTGGGGCGATAAAGTAAATTCCGCGTTGGGGTTTCGTGACAGAATAGGCGATCGCAATTTTAATTGATTGTCCCGTTTGTGTAGGGTTAGCTAGATGTACCTGTAGCTGTTGCCCATCATAATCGTATGTCGTTGAGGTAGCATCTACTTGGACTGAGTGAATGTTGAGACTGACTGCATCTAGGGTGAGGCGATCGATCCCGTTGCGGACGGGCTTGAGTTGAATCGTGCAAGTCCCGTCATAGCTTTGGTTGGGGATATCTAAATTGAGATCGAGAAAAATATGCTCGACTTGTCCGGGGCGATCGGGATTATAGTGGGGTTTTGCCCCTGGTAGTTCAAAAGATTTATGACCGTTATTATCTGTATCGAAATAGGATTGCAGCATGGTAAGGGTCAACCTGCGATAGATGAAAAATAGTTGACGTTGATCTTCTATTCCTTCCAGGGTAACGCCTTTGACAGTTATCAGTGACCAGTGACCAGTGACCAAAGTTGCAGGGGGAGAGTATTGCGCGCGATCTCAGCTATGCAGCAACAGGGTATGTTTGTCTCAGGCGCTAGTTCTACGGTTACATCCGAATAGCAACAGAATGCTACTGATTTTCATCTCTATCGATAACTTCGTTAAGCTACGCTAACGACTTATGCAGAGATATCTGATACAATACAAAAATACTTAGGAAGTCCCCCGTCTGACAAACCCGGGACTTCCTAAATCAAAAAGCAAATATAATTTACTTGTGTAACCGTATGTTAGCACAAACAAATCCTGCTGCGATCGCCTCCAACAAAAATTCTTTAAAATCGCGCGACATAAATGAAAGAATCAGACAGCGCGATCGGCTGATAGTCGAGAATGCATTAGCCCAAGGGTGCGACTACTGGCAGATGTCTAAAGCTATGCCCAAAGAGACGTTCAAAGCTTGGCTGGAGTCGCAAGGCAAGACTTTAGCGGAAGCGAAAAAGTTGATCCGGCTATTTGAGACATTTAGAGATTTTGCGATCGAAAAGATAGAACGGATCTCTCTAAATACGCTATTTGCTCTAACTCAAAAGCGATATCAACAACTCGTATCGAAGCTGTGGGGATTGCCAGCAGTCAACGAAAAGCAGGTTTCTGAATTGATGGTAGAAGAAAGGAAGAAGCAGCAACAGGACTCTGCACCACAACGAGATGCAAGCGGACTAATTAATCTACCCAGTGGTGGTAGAGCGTTTCAGTTTCCTCTATTGCACGATGATGAAACAATTGCCCGCTTGTTGCAAGTTTTACAGTATTGGGGGTTAACGCCGCGACAACTCTTAATCGAGGCGATTGCAACTCTGCACTCTAAGCTAGAAGTTGTGTCGAGAAATAGGCAAGCGTTTGAGGCGATCGCTGTGTGAGTTTTATATTTGAGAGTTATGCAATTTGCGATCGCTCTTGTCTTTTGCGAAGATTTCTTCAAGATCTAAAATTCTTAAATATTACTACTTACTAGCTCTACCTACTAAATAGCTAAGCAAACTGGTTATTGTAGAAGTAAGTGCGACGATCGCAAATCTTAATTCTCCTTCAGAAACGGTATCTTTTTGTAAAACCGTGAAAGCATAAAAGTCTATTAGTAAAATTATAATTAAAGCTACTATAAATACCGCAATATCTTTTACCCAGAAGGAAATGCGTTTTTGCTCTCGTTCTAGGTCTTTATCTTTTTCACGGTTCCTCCGTTCAAACTCTACCTATTCAGGAGAAGATAAATTTAAAGAACCTGTAGTAACTAATTTTTCTGTTGCTGAGGATAGATTGAGAGAACCTCTAGAAACTATCTCGTTTTGCTCTTCTGAATTTTGCATAGATAGAGTCAAGAATTAAGAGCAGATTTAAGGTATAGTTATTTCAGTAGACAAAGTTTGTTCTGGCTCTGCAATACCGAATTTTTCCCCCTGTTCTTTAGCTACTATAGCAACTTGCATTAATGCGATCGCTTGTCGTAATACATCACTTTTATTACCACCAATCTTTTTAGCGCTTTCTTCTAACTTCTCATAGAGTTCTGGTGACAAATCTAAGTTCAGATGAACCATTTCTTTTGTGCTACTCATAGTTGCATCCTCATACATCTAGTTATGATTGTATATGAATTTGGCTACAGAAGATATTTGCTCGATTCTATCAGTGCGGAGAGAGTAATGATTTAAGAACTCGATCGCGTCATTCTAACAACGTCTAGCAAACAAGTTCGGTCGATTGGTAGAAAAGAAATTGCTCATGTACGAGTTTTAAATTAGTGCGATCGCCCGCGATCAAATTAATTTTGAAAAGGGCGTGACATTTTCTGAATAAGTCTCCTGCTTCTAAAACAAATGGGTAGATTTAGTATTTAATAAAGTTAGTTGCATACACAATTGATGTTGCCGTACAGTCTTACAAACACCAAAAGTCAGATACTGCTGTATGTCTTCTTTTATCTTGGTTGCCAAAATTCTAGCTAAATTCACAGGTACAGCATTCCCAACCATTTTATATCCGTCAGTTATACTGTTATATTGAAAAATAAAATCATCTGGAAATGTCTGAATTCTAGCGCATTCTCGGACTGATAATCGACGATATGACTTAGGCGATTCAGGATCGAACATCCATTTATCTTTTGCTAACCAGATCATTTTATTTGCCTGAGGATGTATGGGGGCATGTCTCCCACCAGCTTGAATAGTAAAAGATGGTTCATCCCAACTTCTCACTCTGTTCCTTGACATGTAAATACTAGAAAAGCTGCTATCTAGATATTCATGATTGGGTACTTTTTGATTTTTTTTATCTAAATAACTACTGATTTTGGTAGGTTCAATCAAATTAAGATCGTATATAGCATCTCTCAAGGTAAAATTCTTATGACTTCCTTTTGGAAAGTCAAATCCCCCCCCTATGTCTTCTCTGTAGCCAATAATAATGACTCTTTTTCTATCTTGAGGTACTTCAAAATTTTGAGCATTTAATAACTTATATGCCAACTCATAGCCAGCATCTTTAAATTGATAGAGAATGTTAGTGAATGCTTGTGCGTGCTTATCTGCTAATATTCCACTAACATTTTCTGCTAAAAAGAAAAGAGGTTTTTTATCTTTTAAAATTCTAATGTATTCATAAAATACTTGACCCCTGCTATCGTTAATCCCTCTTCCAGCGCCAGCTTCACTCCAGCTTTGGCAAGGAGGTCCACCAATTATTCCGATACAGTCGGGAATTTCATCAGATTGAATACTTCTGATGTCTCTTTTATCTAACTTTGTGTTTTGATGGTTTATTTCGTAGGTATTCCAAATCGATCTGTCGTATTCATTTGCCCAAATAATATTGAATCCAGCTTGATGGAATCCTAAATCCAATCCACCACAACCGGAAAATAAAGATACTACATTCATTTATTGCTCTTAATTCAGAGATAAAAATTATTTTCTATAATTTATGATTCTAGCAGAAATCAACTGTATAGGGTTATTTGGAGATTTAATCTTTACGTCAAACATCTGCAAGTTACAATCTAATCTAGCTTCAAGTCCTTCTCTATCTTGGGCAGGAAAGGATAAATACTTACTAGTTTTCATAATCGCGATCGCTTGAAAGTCTGAGTTCTTCTCATAGCCCAAATTTGCGTAATCAAAAACAGATAGGGGATTTTGAATACCCCACATTCCTCTAATTCGGAGGTATGTTATTTTTAAGGGGTCTACTTTATTGACTCTGCCTAATTCTTTCGTTTTAGAAAATTCGACTCCTGGAATTTGATTAATACCACTGGCTATTGTATTGGTTATTTTTTCATATATTTCGCGATCGGCAGCATAGCAATCACCATAAATTAGCCAAAGCAATTTTAGCCGTTTGTCTTTTGCGACTCCAATAGCATAAATAATATCTTTCTCTTGCCAATCTTCACAGGTACGGCAATGGCTTGTAATTAGCGGACTATCACAAAATAATTTTGATTTGGGATAAGAACTGTTTAATGCAATGCTAGCACCTAATGATTCTATTTTTTTAATTTCTACAGCATCACCATTCTTCAACATCAAATCTGGTGGATTGTTTGCATTACCACTATATGAGAAAACTTCATCATACTTTAATAACTTTTTTAGCTCGTCAGTTTCAGTTACAGTATCGGCAAATATATCTTTAATAAAGAACTCTAAAGCGTCTCCAATCTGGTTGATTCTATTCTTGCCTTTGTAATAGCTAATTAGATCCGAGATTGGATGAGTAATAAGTGTTTGAAATGCTGTCAAAATATTAGGCACAATTTTAATCTGTTCTACTCTAAAGTTAGTCTGGGATAGCTAGCCCCCACCTAGTTATAAACCAGGCAGGGGCATAATATCATATGAATATCGACTAACCAACCAACTCCATAGCGCGTTTGACCAAATTCTCAGCCGTCATCCCATTTATTGCCATCAATTGTGCAGGACTTGCGGTGGTTTCTCCTCGCTTCCAGGCAAAAGTATCGCGCTGGCAATGACTCCGCAACATAATTGGTTCCAACATCCCACTCGCACCAGATGCTACTCCAACCAAAGCATCGCCACCAAATAACGCCTCAAATCCAGCATCATTCAAAAATTCTCCATCGGGTTCAGAACAAGAATCCCAAGCCACATCGCTAGGACGATACAAACGACGGGGATTGACAACAGAAACAATTCTCACACCAATTTCTTGCGCTTCTAAATAAGTCGCAGCTTCAAATACAGGCATCAAAACCATATCGCCAATTACAGCAAATACTACCGTCTTGCTACCTTTAATTTCTTGCAGTACCACCGCACCATCTTGAATTGCTTTGCGACTTTGTTCAAATGTCGTGCGAATTGGTAAAGGTGACTTACTCGCTGTAATTACAACACCCTTATTCTTCGTTGTCAGCGCCCAATCGTAACAAACTTGAATCGAATTGGCATCGGGTGGAAATAAGGGAAAGACATTTCCATTGCGCATCATGGCGGCGAAATATGCTTCAATTTCAGGGCGTTGGTGCGTCCATCCATTGCGCCCTTGTTCTAACGCCCCAGCCGTAAATAGAGTTACGGTAGAAGGTGTGGGACGACGTAATTCTGCCATTGCTTGCGTTACTGTTTGCCAAATCGGTAAACCATTAATCGCAAAAGACTCATAAGAACACCACAAAGTTCGACAACCCATCAACGCCGAACCAGCCGCTAAACCCGCACAAGCATCTTCACTCAAAGGTTCGTAAACTTGTCCGCCTGGGGTTTGGTTGTATATAGGATCTTCTGTGGGGTGGATAATTTTCAATGCTTGGTTAATGTTGGCAATTCCAGACGCTTCATTACCGTCAGCGTTGGTGACGATGTAGTTGCGATCGCATTCTCCCACTTTCGCCACCAACTTACCCATCGCTGTTGTCGAGACTTTCGGATCTCCCCCTACAGCATATTCTTCTAACGGCAACTCTCCAAGTTCTGCTAGCGGTAATACAGATTCCGTCACCGCTACCCGACTTGCCGAACCACCACCAGCGCGTTCGCAGTTCGTCCGCACGATTTCCCATGCAGCAGGCGCTAAAGCACGCGATTTGAGGGCGTTGACAATATCGGGGTTATCGAGAGTATGCATCGCATAGAGGTTGTGAGATTTTGCCCCTCTCGCATGGACTCCAGCCCCTTTTAATTGTTTGATGATTAATACCGTCAGTTTTCCACTCAAAGCAGAACGGGTAGCTTCATCGGTTGCAACTAACACGGCTTTGGTGAAAGCTAAGCGCTGCTCGAAGGAAAAAGCGGTACTATCGACATAATCGCCTGGTTGGTTTTTGTCGTCAAAGTCTTTGGCATCGACTAACACGACTTCTTCAAAACCGTTACCGTGCCAGTATGCCATCATCCGTTCGTTGGATTGAGTGGACACCATACTATGATGTTCCTGACTGTAGCCATTCCACACCAAGACGGGTAAGAAATTTGTCACGCCTGGATAAGCCGTGTGGAAATGCGCCATACTACTCATGATGTAGGGTTCGCCCAATCCACCATCGCCAATTGTGACGGGAAATAAATTATCGGGATGCAGGCGGGCGGCTGACATGGCGAAATGTTGCCCTTGTCCCAATGGACCTGCAGGGGCGAGAATACCAGGGATAAAACCAGAAAGGTGTCCGAGTAAACCGTGATGTTCGCGGAAGCGATCGCGCAATTGTTGTACAGTAGTAATGCCCATGTCTTCTAACGAACGATCTAAGAACATGGCGCTGTAAAATCCTGGGGCGTGATGTCCGACTTCGGTAATGATATTTTTGTAGCCCAACATCACCAAGGCTGCATATGCTTCTACTTGCGAGGCAAAGCCACCAGGGTGTCCCGAAGCTTTACTTCCCGTAACTTGGACTGTTAAATAGCGGAGGGCATCGGCATAGAGGAGGGTTTGAAATACAGCCGCCGGATCGCTAGGATCGGTTATAGCAGTTTTATTTGGTGCGATCGCTGCTTGTTTGCCATATTGCTCGAATCCTGGCAAAGTTTCGCCAAAATACTGAATTCCTTGACAAAATTCTGGTGTTACTATCTTTGCCGCTTCGGTCGATGCCGTCATGCTGAAGACCCTCTCTAATTTGAGTATTTGTACTTTTTAGATAATTTTAATTATTTTACATTTAATCTCTGCTTTATGTTGTATACGGTCTGTCTATACATATCAGTGGATTTGTCTACCTATAGATCGCATATTTACAGAGAAAAATTCTCACACTAATGAGTGCGCACAAAAATTAGTTTCAATCGAAGATTTATTGAGTGCGATCGAACTGATATGATAAAATTCTAAAATGGATTTCTAACAACTTATACTTGATGCAAAATCGTTGCTGCTGCGACCCTAATAAATATAAATATATTTTTATTCTCAAATAATTTTTAGTTAATATATAAATAAATCTCCGTAGTAGCATTGTCTACCAATTTAAGATGAAGTTAACTGAGGTAAACAAAACTCCAGCCTTACTGCAAACGCTCCAGCTAATTGCCAATCCAATCAAGTTCTTAACCACTTGTGCCAACAAATACAGCGACCCATTTGCTGTTAGAGTGTTGGGCTTAAACTCTCCACCAGTCATCTTTTTTAGCCAGCCACAAGCAATCAAAGAAATTTTTGCAATCCCCTCAGAGTACTTTGATTATAAAAAAGCAACTCACGTCTTTCAACCTTTGATGGGGGAGCAATCTTTAATTTTACAAGAAGGGAAAAGTCATCAACGCCAACGCCAATTAATGCTACCTCCTTTTCATGGCGATCGCATGAAAACTTACGGGCAAATTATTTGTAAAATTACTCAAGCTGTGACTCAGCAATGGCAAGTTGGTAAACAAATTTTTATTAATCATTTTCTTCCCGATATTACTTTACAAATTATTTTACAGGTTGTATTTGGTATTAGTCCTGGGGAAAGGTACGAACAATTAAAAGTTAAGTTAAGTTCGCTACTAGAAGATGTTACTACTCCCTGGTACTCCAGTTTATTCTTTTTTCCACCATTACAAAAAGATTTGGGTGCGTGGAGTCCTTGGGGACATTTTGTCAGACGCAGACAACAAATTGACAAATTAATCTATGCAGAAATATCGCAACGGCGACGAGAAAACGATCCAACACGCACCGATATTTTATCAATGTTAATGGCGGCGCGAGATGAAAACGGACAGCAGATGAATGATGATGAATTACGAGATCAGTTGATGTCTCTTTTATTATTAGGCTATGAAACTACAGCAGCAGCGCTAGCATGGGCATTTTACCTGATCCATTCTCATCCACAAGTGCGCGATCGCCTACAACAAGAGCTTAATAATGCAGACAATACTAAACCAGATGCGATCGCCCAACTCCCATATCTTACTGCTATCTGTCAAGAATCCCTCCGAGTTCACCCCATTGCTTTAATTTGTACTCCTCGAATGGTAAGAGACTCCGTACAAATTGCTGGAGATAAATTCAATGCTGGGACAATTATCGTACCTTGTATTTACCTCACCCATAGAAGAGAAGAAATCTATCCTCAACCAGAAAAATTTCAACCAGAAAGATTCCTACACCAAAAATTTTCACCCTTTGAATATCTTCCCTTTGGTGGTGGTAGTCGCGGTTGTATTGGTGCAGCTTTTTCGCTATATGAAATGAAACTCGTACTTGCTACTGTGTTATCGCAGTATGAGTTAGAACTAGCAAATTCTCGTCCCGTTTCTCCAGTTCGGCGAGGCATTACAATTGTCCCTTCTGAAAATGGGATGAAAATGGCAGTTATCAGTGGCTAGTGGCTAGTGGCTAGTGGCTAGTTATAAGTAGGGTGGGCATTGCCCACACTACTATATGCCAAATTATAGATACATTTCTTAATGGTGCATGTCTAGATTAGTTTTAGGCAGAGTCAAAAGGATGCGATCGCGAGATGGATAACGAGCCACGGTTAGAAGAACAAGTCATCGATGCAGTAGCAGAAGTAGGAATATCTAGCCAAGTAGATAACGCTGAAAAAATTGATGTTAATATTCAAACAAATCTCTTAAAGCTAATTTTAGGGCAAGCAGATTCAGTAGATTTTACTGGACAAGGCGTAGTTATACAAAAAGACATCCGCCTGCAAGAAATTGAGGTGCAAACGGATAAAGTTGATGTGAATCCACTCAGTGCTCTTTTTGGCAAGGTTGAATTAGATAAACCATTAGATGCTATTGCCAAAATTGTCATTACGGAACCAGATTTAAATCGCGCTTTGAAGTCCGAGTACGTATTAAAAAAGGCACGTAATTTTAAACTAAATGTAGACGGACAAACTGTGATTTTAGAAATGCAGCAGATGCAATTACAGTTGCCAGGAAATAACAAAATGGTCTTCGATGGTAAGATTTTGTTGCATGAAAAAGGCGAAACGCAGCCACTCGGTTTTACAGCTACATTTCGCCCCCGTACCCAGAAGCAACCAGTTATCGTTGAGAATTTTCAATGCGATCGCAATGAAGGAATATCTTTTGCGATCGCGCTATCATTAATGCAAAAAGTCAAACAATGGATGGAGTTACCCTATTTCGATCTAGAAGGAATAGCACTCAGAGTTGAAGAAATGACGGCGCAAGCAGGTCAGTTAGCTTTACAAATCCAAATTAGAATGAAACAAATACCTCAGAATTTAATTTAATAGGACACAATGCAAATTAATATATTTCCATTGTAGAGACGTTACATGTAACGTCTCTACAATGGAAATATTTAATATTAACTATTAACTGTTAATTCTGTTTGTCCATACTTACTCATAATCTTGCGGTAAGTAGCAATTATGCTAGGAATGTAGCGCCACCAGGTTGCTATGAGGGCTACGCTAAAGGTAGAAACAAAGCCGAAGGTGAAGAATTTCTCTAGAATTGACATAGAAATTGCCTTTGTAGATGGAACAAATATTAGAAAATTCTTAAGAACTGAATTGATTGTAAATTTTATGTATTAAGGTCATCCTCTGTAAAAATACTGTAATTATATTTTGATCGGTACAATAGGTTTGTAGAAGCGCACAGCTAAGTGTTCCTGCGATTACCCTCAATTACTCAAACACTACAGTCTTATTCCCGTAAATTAAGACACGGTGTTGTAAATGCGATCGCACGGCTCTAGCTAAAACGACTCGTTCTAAATCTTTACCTTTACGGATCAGGTCGCTGACCTCATCGCGGTGGCTGATGCGGACGACATCTTGTTCGATAATTGGTCCAGCATCGAGTTCTGATGTTACGTAATGAGCGGTAGCACCGATAATTTTTACCCCGCGTTCGTAAGCTTTCTGGTATGGATTTGCGCCTACAAAAGCAGGAAGGAACGAATGGTGAATGTTAATTGCTTGAGGAAATCGGGTAATAAATTCGGGACTGAGAATTTGCATATATTTTGCCAGAACGATAAGATCGATGTCGTACTGGTGCAAAAGTTCTAACTGTTTTTCCTCTTGAGCCGCTTTGTTATCTTTGTTAACGGGAATATAGTAATAATCTATACCAAATTGTTTTGCCACCCATTCTAAATCGGCATGATTGCTAATAATCAGGGGAATTTCTGCGGCATACTCTTTTGCCTGTTGTCGGAGAATTAGATCGAATAAGCAATGTTCTTGCCGACTCACCCAAATAGCAAGGCGTGGGATGGTGTCGGAAAAGTGTAGTTGCCATTGAGCCTCTAGAGGCTGTGCGATCGCGCCAAAGGCAGGCGCAATTAGCTCTCGCGGTAGATGAAAACCCTCTAATTGCCATTCAATGCGGGTTAGAAACAAACCAGCAGCAAAGTCTGTATGCTGATCGGCATGGATGATATTACCACCATTGGCATAGATAAAATTAGCAATTTTTGCTACTAATCCTTGTCGGTCGGGACAAGAAATGAGTAGAGTTGCTGTCAGTCTATTCATATTACTTAACCTTCGCTTGATGTATAAGAAAACCTTTATAAACTGTCTTCTATCTTCAGTACGAACGTAGTATTAGATATATCGAGTTTGAATTTCATTGTCTCTGATAACTGCCTCTGGATTGTCCGCAAGTTAAAAGTATGAAATAATACATAAACAAGATCGGGAATTGCTGGAAGCGCGTGTGAGGGTATACGAGCATTCATAGCACTAGTCTGGAATAGCTTTTTGGGCTGACGTATTTCATTGTCAGAGTCTTTTGCGGCTTGAAAGCAAGTTACTAGCAAGGTGCTACGGATAAATGTTGATTAGTTAAGGCTTTCGGGTCAGATCGTTACAGGGTGTTCGGGCTACATAGCGCTCAAAAGAGCGTATTAACGATAACTTCGTCGACCGCGCTGCTGGTTTGGGGTAGCTGCTGAATTCTTTTCAGACTCAACCTATTTTTAGAAAATGACTTTTTAGAAAATGATGCTACAAACAATTATTACTGCTGGGGCGACTTTCTATATTACAATCGCGGCTTGTCTGTTTACTCAGTGGGCAGACATCATGCAGCGAGACCTTGGCAAACGCTCTCAATTACTTCTACTCAGAATATTTTTAGTCATAGTCACTCTTTTTTGGCCAATTATCGTACCCATTGCTTATCTAGAATTGTTAATTAAAGTTAAGAAAGACAAAGAAAAAATGAGTTGGTTGGCGGAGCGATCGCCTGAAAGTTTTTCAGCGACAACCGCTGACGATTCATTGCTGTCATAACTGATATCATTACCGCTATCATAATTGTCATCATTGCTAATAAAATAGCTTTTTCCTACAGTAAAAGCCCGCAAATGCGGGCTTTTTATTGAATGAAATCTTTTCACTAAATTAGAGCTTGTAAATGTTCGATTAAATTAGGCGCTGGTACTACGCCCTCAATGCGATCGACTGGTTGACCTTGCTTAAATAGTACTAATGTGGGCAAGGCATGAATTTGATATTGACTGGCGAGTTGTGGATATTTATCAGTATCGATTTTCACAATACGGATTTTAGATTTGAGACGCTCGTTTACTTGTTCTAAAATTGGAGCCATCATCTGGCAAGGACCGCACCATGCAGCGTAAAAATCTACCAGTACAGGCACATCAGCACCAGAGATCATTTCGGCAAAATTATTGAACTGCTGTTTAGTAGTCATGAGATTTAACACAGTTTTTTACTGTTATATCTCAAGTAGCTGTGAGTGGTGCGTGTTGATGCGGGTGTAGGGTGTAGTGAGTGGCTGGTAGCTAGTGGCTAGTGACTGGTAGCTGGAATTTCTCCCTCAACTTCCTCAGCTTCCTTGTCTCCCTACTCCCTGCTCCCTATTGATAAGATGGTTAGCGCGGTGGTTTAAGTGCGATCGCTAAGTGAGAGTATTTACGTAAGAGTCATTGTTTATGGAAGTATTGCCAGAGGATTTACAACGGTTACGCCAACAAGTGGCAATCGTCACGGGGGCTTCGCGAGGAATTGGACGGGCGATCGCTTTGAGTTTAGCCGCAGAAGGGGCAAACGTTGTTGTAAACTACGCAAGTTCTAGTTCCGCCGCTAAAGAAGTGGTAGAAGAAATTGAGGCGGCGGGGGGTAGCGCGATCGCAATTCCGGCTGATGTCTCGGACGCGGCTCAAGTAGATACTCTGGTTAATACTGTTGTAGAAAAATGGAAGCGAATTGATGTTTTGGTAAACAATGCTGGTATTACCCGCGATACTTTGTTATTGCGAATGAAACCGGAAGACTGGCAAGCAGTCATCGACCTCAATCTTACAGGCGTATTCCTTTGTACCAAAGCTGTCAGCAAAATCATGCTCAAACAACGCAGCGGGCGTATCATTAATATTGCTTCTGTAGCCGGACAAATGGGCAATCCCGGTCAAGCGAACTATAGCGCCGCAAAAGCTGGGGCGATCGGATTTACTAAAACCGTTGCGAAAGAACTCGCCTCCCGTGGCATTATCGTCAATGCTGTTGCCCCTGGTTTTATCACCACTGACATGACCAGTAACATTGATTCTGAAGATATTCTGAAATATATTCCCTTGAGTCGTTACGGCAAACCCGAAGAAGTTGCTGGTATGGTGCGCTTTCTCGCCGCCGATCCTGCGGCTGGATACATTACAGGTCAAGTCTTCAACGTCGATGGTGGCATGGTTATGGCTTAAGAGCGATTAGCGTTTAGCAATTAGCTCACAGCTAATTGCTAAACGCCAGTAGTTTCATTAGCACTCAACTCAAGAGAGTGCTAAATTGACTAATGGAAGCTTGAGGAAACGAAGCGTATGTCAAAAATCGTTGCGTTTGATGATGAATCGCGGCGGGCATTGGAACGGGGTGTGAATGCCCTTGCCGATGCCGTGAAAATTACCCTGGGTCCAAAAGGTCGCAACGTCCTGTTAGAGAAAAAATACGGTGCGCCTCAGATTGTCAATGATGGGATTACCGTAGCGAAAGAAATTGAGTTGGAAGATCCCCTAGAAAATACTGGGGCGCGTCTGATTCAGGAAGTTGCATCGAAAACCAAAGATGTAGCTGGAGATGGTACGACTACGGCGACGGTTCTCGCCCAAGCAATGATTCGCGAGGGACTGAAGAACGTAGCAGCGGGTGCTAATCCAGTGGCGCTGCGTCATGGAATTGAGAAAACCGTTGCCAAGTTGGTAGAAGAAATTGCTGCTGTCGCCAAACCAGTCGAAGGAAATGCGATCGCCTCTGTGGCGACTGTCTCGGCTGGAAACGATGAAGAAGTTGGGGCGATGATCGCTGAGGCAATGGAACGAGTCACCAAAGACGGGGTAATTACCGTTGAGGAATCCAAGTCTCTCACGACCGATTTAGACGTGGTAGAAGGGATGCAGTTGGATCGAGGCTATATTTCTCCCTACTTCATCACCGACAACGAGCGGATGGTAGCAGAGTTTGAGAATCCTCGCTTGTTGATTACAGACAAGAAAATTAGCACGATCCAAGATTTGATTTCGATTTTGGAAAAAGTCGCTCGTGCCGGACAACCTTTGATTATTATTGCTGAGGATGTCGATGGGGAAGCTTTAGCAACTTTGGTTGTGAATAAAGCTCGTGGCGTGTTGAGCGTCTGCGCGATTAAAGCCCCAGGATTTGGCGATCGCCGTAAAGAAATGCTACGTGACATTGCCGTACTCACTGGTGGTCAGTTGATTTCTGAAGAAATCGGCTTGAGTCTAGATACCGCTTCTTTAGAGATGATGGGTGTTGCCCGTAAAGTCATCATCGACAAAGAATCTACTACAATCGTTGCTGAAGGCGACAACAGAGCCGATGTAGAAAAGCGGATCGGTCAAATTCGCAAGCAACTAGCAGAATCTGACTCCGACTACGACAAAGAGAAACTGCAAGAGCGAATTGCTAAGCTGGCTGGTGGCGTAGCAGTCATTAAAGTTGGTGCAGCTACCGAAACCGAACTCAAAGACCGCAAACTGCGAATCGAAGACGCGCTTAACGCGACTAAAGCCGCAGTTGAAGAAGGTATCGTCCCTGGCGGCGGAACGACTCTAATCCACTTGGCGAAGAAGGTGGACGAATTTAAAGCCAGCTTGCAAGACGAAGAAAAAGTTGCCGCTGAAATCGTCGCTAGAGCGCTGGAAGCTCCCTTACGCCAAATGGCAGACAATGCAGGGGCTGAAGGCTCTGTCGTGGTTGAGAGAGTGCGGGAAACCGAGTTTAACGTTGGTTACAATGCGGCAACTGGCGAGTTTGAAGATCTGATTGCTGCTGGCATTCTCGACCCTGCTAAGGTTGTGCGTTCGGCATTACAAAACGCTGGTTCGATTGCTGGTATGGTGTTAACGACCGAAGCCCTAGTGGTTGAAAAGCCAGAGAAGAAAGCTGCTGCTGCTCCTGACATGGGTGGCATGGGTGGCATGGGTGGCATGGGTGGTATGGGCGGTATGGGTGGCATGGGTATGATGTAGCCTGCATAACCCTCGTAAGGGCGCACGGCTGTGCGCCCCTACACATTGGACAAATTTATGGTTATTGGTTGGCGATCGCCTTTTCTATCTACTACCTTGCCAATAATGCAACTTTGTGGATAGCCTAAACTATGTAGCTTATCTAGGCATTGACTGGCTTGTTCTGCTGGAATTGATGCTAGTAAACCGCCCGATGTCTGCGGATCGAATAAGAGAGAGTACCGACCAGACTGGCTGATAGATTCTGAACCAGCGATGTTTAGATCGGTAATAAAACGCGCAATGCGTAAATTTTCCGCTTGCAGTGAACTGACAATCCCTTTTTGTAATGTGGCGATCGCACCTTCTAGAGCGGGAATTGCTGCTAAATTTAAATCTACCGCACAGGCAGAGATGCCTACGCTACGGGAAGCTCGAACCATTTCGTACAAGTGTCCGGCAAGCCCAAAACCCGTAACATCAGTACAAGCAGTGGCTCCATGTGCCATCAAACAAGCAGCTGCAACTTGATTCGATTGCAACATTGAAGTAACAGCGCGATCGATCCAATCTCCTTTGGCTTCCCGTTGCATCTCGGCAGCAAAAAGGGTTCCCGTACCAAGGGCTTTAGTTAAAATTAGAACTTGTCCTGGCTGCATTCCATCTTTGCGCAGAAGTTTATTCGGGTGGACTAAACCGTTACAAGATAAGCCAAATTCCAATTCGCTGCCTTCAGTTGTGTGTCCACCTACCAAAGGTGTCTGCGCGTCAGCTAGCACTTTGACTGCGCCGGATAGTAACTGATAAAGGGTTTCTTCTGTTTTGGATTCTAAAGCATAGGGAATAGTTGCGATCGCCAATGCACTTTGAGGTGTCGCACCCATTGCAAAAATATCGCTGAGGCAATGGTTAGCAGTAATTTGTCCAAAAATATACGGATCGTTGATGAGACTGCGGAAATGATCTATGGTGTGTACCATCCACAAACCGCCTGGTACTTCTACCACCGCTGCATCGTCAGGAGCATCTAGCCCGATAATAATATCTTGGCGATCGCACCAGTTAGTACTATCCTGCTTGATTTGATTGAGTACCCTTTCTAAAACTGTGCTGCTAACCTTAGAACCGCAGCCAGCGCAAGGCATTGTTTGGTAATTGGTAATTGGTAATTGGTAATTGGTAATTGGTTGTTGGTTGACCGCTCCCTTGTCCCCCTTGTCCTCCTTGTCCCAATTTTGAATTTTGAATTTTGAATTTTGAATTTTGAATTTTGAATTTTGACTTTTCTCGTCCATTTGCGGTAAGTCACTGAACCGTTGCATGAATTTGCGATCGATCGCATCTTTCCAGCGCCACAGCCAGCCAGTAGCGCCAAAACCAAGTTTTCCCCATGCCGCGATCGCTTTACCGTCTCCCGTACCGATTAAACTTAAATATTGTTTCTGTGGTTTGTAAGGTTGTAGCGATCGCCCTAATAATGCTCGTCGCAGGTTTTTAAATAAAGGTTTACCCTGACGCACGGCAAATACTCCAGCTTTGGGACGGGGATAATTTACCATTGAGGCAATATCACCCGCTGCAAATACATCTGGATGGGAAACCGATTGTAGTGCATCGTTGACGAGAATAAATCCGCGTTCGTCAGTGGCGATTCCTGCGGCTTGCAGCCAATCGGGTGCGGAGGCTTGCGTTACCCAGAAGATGCGATCGCATTCTACCTGCAATCCAGATTCACATTTGATGGTGTAGGGTGTTGGTAGGGGCGGGTTTCCAAACCCGCCCGTACAGGTGTAGGGTGTGGGGTACGATTGGATTTCACAAACGGTTTCTTGCAGGTGTAGTTGAATTCCTTTGTGGATTAAAATCTCTTGACAGCGATGCCGTATCCAGGAATTGTAATTTGGCATTAATTCAGCACCGCGCTGAAATAGATGAATTTCTAGATCTCGATCTTCCCTCTCCTCCCTGAATAAGCGAGAAGACTTAGCCCCCCTTTTTAAGGGGGGTTGGGGGGATCTTATAGACTGCAAATGACCCTGCATTGCCATTGCTAACTCGACTCCGCCAGCACCTCCACCGACAATTCCCAGGCGCAATGTAGAGACGTTACATGTAACGTCTCTACATGTTGTAACGTCTCTACACAAGTCATACCAATGTTGCAGAAACTGCGCCACTGGTTTTGCTGGAATCGCGTACTCTGCTGCACCGGGTACGGAAATTTGCGCCGGAGTGCTGCCAATATCAACTGAAAGCAAATCGTAGGCTACAGGCGGACGGTTAGCACAGATAACTTGTTTGTTGACTAAATCTAATCCAACAACGCGATCGCGATAAAATTGCACCCGAGCAAATTGAGCTAAACGTCGCAGATCGATGTGGCATTCTTCATGAGTGTAAAATCCAGCAACGTGACCGGGTAACATCCCCGAATAAGGAGTATCTGACGCTTCTGTAATTAATGTGACTCGAATGCCTGGTATCGGTTTCATACCCAGCAT
Organism: Chroococcidiopsis sp. CCALA 051; assembly: GCF_003015105.1. Classification (NCBI taxonomy): domain Bacteria; kingdom Bacillati; phylum Cyanobacteriota; class Cyanophyceae; order Chroococcidiopsidales; family Chroococcidiopsidaceae; genus Chroococcidiopsis; species Chroococcidiopsis sp. CCALA 051. Next base: position 82,119 of record NZ_PYCI01000001.1, read on the forward strand.
TCTCAGAACAATAGCATGGCTGTGACCGCCGCCAATCAGGACTAAATCTTTAGTAACGAGTTGCGATCGCTGCATTCACTCTCAAAATAAAATATCTCTCATATTGATTCTGACAAATTAGTCGAGGTGAAGGCGGAACGCGATCGCAATTATTTCTGCTGTTTTGGATTAATGACTAACCAAACGCTCAGTAAAATTGTTATCAATCCAAAAATTAAGCCAGAATTCACGGGTTCGCCGAGGAAAATATTGCCAAATAACAGACTGAAAACAGGAATTAAAAAAGCAACAGTTATTGCTCCAGTCGCACCGATATTAGAAATTAGTTGAAAGTAGAGCGGATAGGCAACAGCAGTACACGCGATCGCGAGTACGGCGACTGCAAAAATAACTTCGAGCGAGGGAAGTGTTTGAGGAAAAGTTGCAAAAGCAACCGGAATCAGCAAAATACTCGAACTAGTTAGTTGTCCGAAGGCAGTTTCAGCAACTCGATCGTGTATAAATCTGCGACGGGCATACACAGCAGCAATACCATAGGAGAGGGCTGCAATTAAAGCTGATATTCCTCCAAAAATGACTGAAGCTGATAGCGGTAAAGGACTCCATCCAACTAAAATAGTAACTCCAACAATTCCTAATACTAATCCAATCGCTTTACGTTTGTTTAGCGATTCTTTCAACCAAATAGCTGAAACGATCGCTGTAAATAGAGGAGCTGTTGCATTTAAAATTGCCGCAATTGAAGCATTAAGGTTGACAACGGCGATCGCAATTAATAAAAAAGGAATGACATTGTTGAATAAACCCAACAAAAGATAAGACTGCCAACGACTTTTGAGCTTGAATGGTGAGGCGATCGCGCCAGATAAACCTAATGCAACCGCTGCTAAAATAATCCGTAAGCTGATGGTGAAGAGAACTCCTAAAACAGGAGCTGCAATACGGATAAATAAATACGAACTCCCCCAAAGCGCAGCGAGTAAAAATAAGCGCGCTAGATCGATTGGTTTCATTTAGATTTTCCAGTCCGCTCTAGTTCCAACAGCAACCGTTTTCGCCAAATTCCACCGTTGTATCCAGTTAACTGTCCGTCTTTACCAATTACGCGATGACAGGGAATCAGGATATCGATCCGATTCATCCCATTTGCTCTAGCTACGGCACGAACTGCTGTAGGCTGACCGATGCGCCGAGCCAGTTCATCATAAGATATTGTCGTCCCATAAGGAATGCGTTGTAACTCCGACCAAACTTTTTCTTGAAATGCAGTCCCTTGTGGAACCAAAGGAGTTGTAAACTCGGTTAACTTACCTGCGAAATAACGCGCCAGTTCATCTCGTAAATGCTCAATATGATGATTCGTCACGGGGAGAATTGGATAACCAAAATGCTGGCGAATTGTGGCATAGTGATGCTCTAGCATTTGCTTATCTGTATAGGCGATCGCGCATATCCCTCGCTCGACTGCACCAACAAGTAATGCTCCTAAAGGTGTTTCTAAAATTTGCGTGGCTACAAAGTCACTGGTTTGGCTTTGTCCTGGGGGGACACCAAAGACTTTGCTGAAGGCTTCTCTAAACCCACTATGAGATTCATATTGATTGGCAAAGACAACATCATCTAGCGTGGCTCCCGCTCGAATTTGCGTCAAAGCATTCGCCAATCGTCTGCTGCGACACCATTCTACAAATGTCATGCCGTAATGCTCTCGAAACCAGCGTCGGACTCGTTCGGGAGTTGTTTTTAACTCACGCAGTTCTGCGGCTGTAATTTTTAGATCTGGTGCGGTTTCTACGCGCTGTATCAATGTTGTCACCCAATCTGGCAATGCTCCGTACGCTAAAAGCGGATGACATCGTTTACAAGGACGATAACCTGCAAGCACAGCATCCCGAATTGTGGGAAAGAATTCGACGTTTTCCAGTTTCGCACGGGCAGGACAAGAAGGGCGACAAAAAATTCCTGTCGTGCGGACAGCCACAAAAAACACGCCGTCATAGCTAGCATCTTTGCTACAAGCGGCTTGTTCCATTTCAGCGCGCGATGGCAAGAGATTTAAGTTCATTTGCACGGGTACGCAATTCAATTCCATACTGGCTATTGTTGCAAGCCCATACATTGCCGTCTACCGAAAAAGCGACATGACATCGATTCGGTAAGCTAGCGTGAAGGATGAAGTGCGATCGCCTCTACTCTTTAGTCAATCCATTCTAGAAGTCCTAAAGAGGTTATACTACCAACTAAATGAGTTCCGATTAAGTTAACGTTAGATAAGATTACCAAAATATCTAAAGAACGAATTAAATTTTGGCGATTGTAGATTGCAACTCCTTGAGGAACAGATAAAGATTTTGATAAGACTGCGATCGCGCTGACTTCTGAGGCGATAAAAGCGATTAGCATTCCGATAAAACTGACGATTAAACCGATTTTTAAGGCTTGAATTACTTCTTCTTTACGAGGATGAATCGTGCGATCGCTTGATTGCAAGCGTCTGGCTAAACTGCGATCTCGAAAAGCCCAAACTATACTAAAGGCAGCTAGTAATACGCCAATAATTGCTAGAAAAATACTAAAACTAAGACCTGCACTGTTAGGTATTGCGCCAACATTGCGGCTGAGGACGGCAAATATTAAGGCAATTCCAGAGGTACTCGCTAGTGCTAATTGTATCCAAAAGCTAAACCGACTAACAAGGCGAAAAGCAGCAGCAAATCTTTGTTTGGTTGGTGTTGGTAGAGAGTCTTTGATTAATTCAGACATGGATTTCTCTCGCAGGCGTATTTTACATTTGTTATAAAGAAGCTATTGAGAGAAATCATCAACCCAAAGTTAGCTGTTGGGATAATTTTATATATAATGATATAGACCGAGGGATAGGTTCACTAGCAATCTCTGCGTTTATGTAAAGATATTTGTAAACTTGTCCTTCTCAGAATGTTGGCAAGGGATTTATTTTTGTGTAGCGCAAAGACAAGGACACTTACGTGCGGGGGTATCCCCCGTTGAGGAAAGTGTCCGCGCAAAGGCGCAAAGAAGGGCGCGAAGATATTTTGATAGAACTACTTGGAGGGTTTGAAGTTGGAGAATTCGCAAATGGCACTGAAGGAACAATGCCGACAGTGATAACCTGGATTGGGAGGGAATATTTTACTAAATTTATACGGGGATTGTTCGTAGTTGTTAATATCTTGTTGGTGACGAATCGCGATCGCTGCTAACTGATTTTCAATTGCGTCGAGTTGGCTAGGTGTGACGCGAATTAAAGCAGATTTTTTACATTGTTCTAAATTATAAAATGAGGCAACTGCTGTATATTGAGGATATAAATAACGGGCAGCAACGAGATAGACAAATGCTTGTCTTTGGTCGAAGATAGATTTACCTGTTTTAAAATCGATGATGTGTAATGTTTTATCTGGTTCTGTTAAAATACAGTCCATTGTGGCATAGAGCCGAAAGCGGTAATTTTGTTGTTCGACCCAAATTGGTTTGGGAAATCCTTCCTCACCACTGGTTAATTCAATAATATGTTTTCCTGCTAATAATGGATGAGCGTGATAATTTTTGAGAATCTGCGTGACTCGTTGCTGAACTTGTGTGGTTAATTTTCCGAGTTTAAGTAACTGCGAGACTCTTTCTACGCCATCAGGTTGAGTCAGGAATTGGCGGTGACGATGGAACTCGTAAACGCCTTTTTGCGCCAACAACCCAATCCGCTGCGGAATGCTAGCTTGGGTAAGTAACGATTGAACGATGGGTTCTTTTTGTCTTGCTTTGATAAAACCTCGCTTCATTTGGCAATGCCAGCGTTCTTGTCCTACGGCTGGGACAACTAACGACCACAAGTGATAACTAACAAAGGGTTGCCCAAGAATTGGCATCGTTCTCAGAAGAAACAACAAAGATACGGACTGTCTAACAAAGGAGTGAAGCAAGAAACTTCTTGTACTATTAATGATGAATATAGGGTGGCAAACTGTGAATGCCAGTCAAATCGGCAAAATTAAATTCGGTACTGACGGATGGCGGGGAATCATCGCTGACGATTTTACCTTCACCAACGTCCGACGAGTCACAAGGGCGATCGCAAGTTACCTAGAAACTGCATACACTAAAAGTAGACCAGTTTTGGTGGCGTACGACACCCGTTTTCTGGCAGAAAAATTTGCCCGTACCGCTGCCGAAGTCTTAGCAGAATTGGGATGGAGTGTGAAAATTACCGATCGCGATTGTCCGACTCCGGTAATTGCTTATAATGCCCGTTACCTAAATTCAGCAGGGGCATTAATGTTCACTGCTAGCCATAACCCTGCACCCTATTGCGGGATTAAATACATTCCCGACTATGCTGGTCCTGCTACTCCAGAGATTACTGATACAATTGTGGCAAATATTTTTGGTGTGGAGGATACTCCGCCAAAATTTATCCGCAATGACAGAATTTCTACTTTTAATCCCCAGCCCGAATATTTGAGATTTATCTACTCTCTCATTGATATCGAAAAAATTCGTCATGCTAGGCTGAGGGTAAAGTACGATGCGCTTTACTCGACTTCTCGCGGCTACTTAGATACGGTATTGAGATACTGCGGTTGCGAGTTAGAAACATTCCACGCCTACCGAGATGTCTTGTTTGGTGGTGGAATGCCGGAACCACAAGGCAAACAGTTAACTCAGCTGGTAGCAGCCGTACAAGCAGATGCTGCTGACTTGGGCTTAGCCACGGATGGAGATAGCGATCGCTTCGGTATTGTAGATGAGATGGGCAATATTCTAACGCCGAATACCGTCTTGTTACTGCTTGCCCGTCACTTAATTGAAAATAAAGGCAAAACAGGGGCGATCGTCCGTACCGTCGCCACCACACGTTTACTCGATAATTTTGCCGTTAAATACAGATTACCTTTGTACGAAACTCCTGTAGGATTCAAGTACATTGGGGAAAAAATGCGCAAAACCACCGTCTTAATTGGCGGCGAAGAATCGGGTGGTTTAAGCGTAATCGGACATATTCCCGAAAAAGATGGGATACTCGCGAATATGCTAGTCGCTGAGGCGATCGCCTATGCAGGTAAGCCATTGAGTCAGTTAGTTGCAGAAGCAATTACTGATGCTGATGGTCCCCTGTACAACCACCGCATCGATTTGCACCTCAGCGATGCCCACAAAGCCGCCATTATCGACAGTTTTACTCAAAATCCTCCCAGGGCGATCGCCGGAATCGCAGTTAAAGAAGTCGGTCGCAAAGACGGAGTTAAACTGTATTTAGCAGAGGGCAGTTGGATACTGTTACGCCCATCAGGTACGGAACCCCTCATGCGCGTCTACATGGAAACCAACTCTCTCGACCAACAAAATCGAATTGTGATGGAAATGGAAAGATTAATTCAGCAAGTTAGTTGTTAGTTGTTGGTTGTTGGTTGCTAGTTGCGATCGACTATAAACCATTGACTATTAACCATTAACCATTAACCAAATCATGAAATCTTTGGCTAGTCTTCTCACTTCTTCTATTGTCGCTGTTTGGATTGTGGCGATCTCGCTGCTATCTATGCAAAATGCCGATCCAATTCGGCTGAAGTTTTTACGCTACCAGACAATTCAATTACCAGTTGGTTTTGTTTTGGCTGTTAGTGCTGGGGTAGGGGTGGTTGCAACGGCTTTGATACAGCCTCTCTGGGGTATAGGGAGTACACCTGCACGATCTACTGAAGACGATATCGAAGATGAGTTTTCTTTTGATGAATAGCGTAGAGACGCTACACCATAACATCTCTACAATCTACAAAATAGAGAACTCCTTTATGCTATTCCGATAAGCGAATCTCTTTGTGAGACTGCTTGCTTCTGTCTGGCATAGATCCATTGTGATAGGTTTTGGCGTACTGCTTTTCAGGATCGATACCTTTGAATGTGGGGGGTATCCAAACGCGGACAACGAGTAGAGCTGCTAATACCAGCAGAAAGGCACATGCAGCCAAAATTTGATTCCAGGGAACTTCTAAAACTCCCCGCACGATCACTTCTCGCAATACAGATACAATAGACACTTCCACCATTACACCAATCGATACTCGCTGTTCTTGCAGGTAGATAATTAGCAGTCGGAACAACTCAACCAGAATCAGTAGGAACAGAATATCAGCCGCGATTTGGTGGAAATTCAGAGGGGGTAGCAACATGAAGAATATTCCCCTCAGTTGAATTGCCATGACACAGAACAAACCAACGCACAGAGAGATGACAATTAAATCCTGAATAGTTTCTAAGCTGCGCACGATCGCACTACGATTGAAAAATTCGTACCAATAATGCAATGGGCTTTTTAAAGGCTGATTCATTGGGAAATTCTCCTGTGTGCGGTTAGCTCGTTATGCTTACATTAACTTATGTTTTTAAGTTTTAAATTTTGAAAAAGTTATATAAATAATTATTGTCCTCGATCGCGAGCGACAACTACGACTATTTGCAGAAGACTGGTATCCGTTGCCGGGTTAAGTATCTAGAGCGATCGCCCGCCAATTTTTTCTGTTAAATAGGTAAACAGATCGCGAGGATTATGTTCTCCACGCACATCTTCCTTTAGGAGGATTTGGGAAATTATGTGCGATGATTTCATGGAAAAAGTTTGTTTGAGGTGTAACTTGCATGAAAGCTAGATATCTATCATTTATAGGTATGGCGATCGCAGTGGCATTGAGTGGTGGTGCTGCTTGGGCGCAATCAGGTTCTGTACCGAAAGAAATCAAGCTTTCACAGGCAGATAGCCCGTCACAAAGTCCGGCTCAACCAACTCAACCTTCCCAATCTCAGCCGCCGACTCAACAGCCAGCCCCAGCGCAAGTGAGTCAGAAAGAACTGCAACAATTTGCGAATGCAGTCAAGAAGCTACAACCTATCCAAGAGAACGCCCAAAATCAGATTGTTCAAGCAATTCAACAGGAAGATTTGAGCGAAAAACGGTTTGGGGAAATTTACCAATCGCGCCGAAATCCTCAAGCGCAGCCTACAGCCAAAATTACCCCTGACGAAAACAAGAAATTCGATCAAGCCAACGCCAAAATCGAAAAAATTGAGCAGTCCACCCAAGGGCAAATGGAGCAAGCTGTCAAGGGGGAAGGTTTAGATATCCAGCGATTTAATCAAATCTTTCTCACCCTGAGACAAAATCCAGACTTACTGCAAAAAGTGCGAGAAATGATTAAGACTGCTGGCTAATTAGTGGCTAGTGGTTAGAGGCTAGTGGTTAGAGGCTAGTGGCTAGTGGCTAGTGGCTAGACAAAGATTCTAGTCACCAGCCACCAGTCACTAGTCACAAGGCAAAGATTCTAGTCACCAGCCACCAGTCACTAGTCACTAGACTACAGCCAATTCCCTACCAAAACGTAGGGAGCCCAGTAAACTGGATGGCGATAGCGTGGGTTTTGTAGTAGAGCAAGTTGAGCGCGGCGGAGTGCCTCGGCTTTTGTCATCTCAGCCGTAGATAGCTCCTGATAGAACTGACTCATGAGCGGTACGGTAGCAGCATCGCTGACATACCAGAGAGTTGCCAAGGTACTACGCGCCCCGGCTCTGACCGCGACTCCAGCCATACCGAGAGCAGCGCGTCTATCTCCAGCAACAGTACGACAGCCGCTCAATACCAGAAGTTCGATCGCGTTTGGTCGTTCTAAGTTAGAGCTAGGTTCGCGCACCCGCAGCAGTTCGTCTAACTGCTTGACATTGATCGGTCCATCCCAAGCAAGAATGTATGTCTGATCGGCTTGCGAGCCAAACTGAGCGTGACTAGCAATATGGACGATGGAAAAAGGCAGAGATTTAATTTGGTTTCTCAGCGATGTGCTAGTGAAATTTTGATTGAGTAACTCTCTTCCTGGCACTTCCGAGCGAATTTGATTTAGCTCTAATGCAACATTAGTTAAAGCTGGATAATCTCCTCGTGGTTCGGTCAGTCCAGCAGTCAAGGCTCTCAAACGCTCCCGGCTTAAAGGCTGGGGCTGGAGTAATTCTAGACTGGGCGTGAGAGCAACGCTATATTTTTGGACGAGAAACTGTTTGCCATCGTGCAGAGCCGCCATTGGTAGCTTCTGCAAGGAAATATCCAGCACGAATACCAAAGTTTTTACGCCACTGTTTTCAATATCGGCAGCGGCAGGTCGGATCAACCAGTCATAGACTTGTTGGGAGAGAGTCAAAAAGTCTTGAGAGTAACGGATCACTAGATTTTGCCGTAACTGGTCGATCGCGCTTTCGACTTGAGTGCGCGGTAAAGCCGTAGCATAATGACGCAAAGGTTGCTTGGGCAAGCTGACAATAACTTCCAAACGGTCTTCTAAAATCACCGGATAGATCACAGCCGCTTGAGGATCGACGCGATCGATTTGAGTTGGCTGGGTATCTAAACAAGCTGCTCGAAAGAAATCGACGAGTTCGGCAGCTTTGAGAGATTCAAAGACGGTACGAGCTTGGTTGAGATTCTCTTGACTCGGTTGAGTGCCATCATCTTGCAACAGCAACCCGACAAACTGCCGATACACGGGTTCTACGCTCTCGCGAAAAGAAAACTGTACGGTGGGATTGATGCTAACTAGATCGTTACGCAGAGATTGGAGAGTTTTCACCGCATCAGCATAAGCCGCGATCGCACCTTGATTATCTTTCTCTGCTTTCAGCAGCCTTCCCAACTGCCATTGCCAGCTATAAGCAATATCTGGAGCATCAATTGACTGAGTAATCAACAGTGCTTGCTGAGTCAGTTTCTTTGCCTCTGCCAACTGTCCGACCTGCTCGTACAATCCACCCAAGCTACCCAAAGCATAAGCTTCAGCTCGCGGATCTTTCAAACTCCTTGCCTGTTGCACCGCAGTTGCTAGAACTTGGGCAATTTCTTGGGTAGTTGGTAATTGGTAATTGGTAATTGGTTGTTGGTTATTTGTTGTCGCTCCTCTGCTCTCCTGCTCCTCTGCTCCCTCAGCTCTCTTCTCCCTGCTCTCTGCTCCCTGCTCCCTGCTCCCTAACTTCATCAAACTATCGGCAAAGTTAATATGGGCGTAAACTGTAGCTCGGCTGGGAGGTAGTTGGGCTAGTTGAGTTTCGATTTGAGGAATTAATTCTCGGGCGGCTGAATCTGGTTGAGTTTGACTCAATAGTTGCAGTTGATTTAGCTGGGCTTGAAGTTTGATATTGGTAGTAGGAGCAGACTTTTCTGCTTGTTGATAGTAGTCTAAGGCTGCGTCGGTGTCTCCTTGAGCGCTGACGGTATTACCTAAACTCAAGAGCGTCGCTGCGGTTTCTGGCGCAGAAGGTAGGCTTTGGGCAATCTGCAAACTCTCTTGTAGGGTTTTGCGAGACTGTTCCAAATCACCAACTTGTTGTAGGACTTCTCCCAGGCTGCGCAAACTAACTGCTTTAGTCAGAGAAGCGGGAGTATTGCCCAAAGATTTGTTGATTTCGGTCGATTTTGTCAAGGCACGGCTGTACAGCCCCATCGCCCGTAATGCTTGGACGGAATTAATCTGGCTGCGAATCTCTCCTGCTTTATTACCAACTTGAGTATAAAGCGCTGCCGATCGCCCCCAAGTCTCGATCGCTGTTTCTGCTTCCCCTGTCAATAATTGCAGTCTGGCTTGGATGTCTAAGGCTTGGGCGAGAACTTCTTGGTTGCGGGAGTCGGTAGGGGCGCACTGCTGTGCGCCCGTACAGGAGAGTCGGGGGTCGGGGGTTTTCTCTGCTGCGTATCCGAGCAACTTGAGACTCTCATCGATCGCCTGTTTTGCTTCTGTCCAAGCGCCGAGTTGTTGATATGTCAGCGAGAGATTGCTCAAAGCTAGGGCTTGCTTGAGAGTATCGTTTTTGGCGCGGTAGTCTTGCAGTGCTTGTTGCAGTACGTTGACTGCCTCTGCATACTGACCCGCATCGTAGAATGTTTTACCTTGTTGCAGGCGATCGCCCTTCTGTGCAATTGGTATTGACTGACTGGGAATCGTCGTAGAGGGGGCGGGAATTTTGGCGATCGCGGGTACTTGTGTCGTACACAGCAATGCGATCGAGGCAAGCAAGCTATAAATAATCCGTTTTCTATTGAAATATATTGGCTTTAGTTGAAATCGAAAATGGGAAGCAACAGATTTTTTTCTATTTGAGTTTTTCATACCATTGATTTTTAAACGAGATAACAACGATCTGTAGGGACGCACAGATGTGCGCCTCTACACAAGTTATGCGTCCCTACAAATTGCGCGCCCCTATAGATATGTTTTGCATCCTTTTCCTACCGATCCTCACGGACGATTTCTAGGTACAACTAGAGGACTAGAGGGAATCGTACCACTTACGGCTCAAAACCAGCATTAACTAGTCGTGAATTTTTAGCCGTAAATTTTAAATCGTAAATTTTAGCGTGTGAAGTTTACGAACCTTGGCAGGAGGTAGGTGGATTATATCTGCGTGTAGTAGCCAAGGGTGCAGTCGTTAGAATCACCTTACCATCGCGATCGAATTGCCAGGATGTGGCTTCCTGAATAGGTTCTACAGGAGTTGTTGTCCGATCTGCCTTGGGGATAGCTGGCTCTACTGCGGCACGGTTTTGAGTTTCCGGTGTTTGCAAAGTTGCCCAATCCGTGAGGAGGGCATCAGAACTGAGTTTATCCCCAGGGGAAGGAGGTAAACCGCCGCGTCCGGTGACAGCAAATCGATTCTCTACTCCCGAAGGACACCCGGCTGCGACTAATGAGGAAGCATCGACCAATCCTGTAGGCAGTTCTACAATATCTCGACTGGGATCGATATCGGCAGCATTGAAAGTAACAGTGCCGCTGAGAGACGGATTAGTTTGAGAAATTGCGGTGATGTCATTACTAGGCAGGCGGCTAGGATCTAACTGTGTCGGATCGTCAGTTCCCAACAAAGCCTGGAGTTCTTGACGCGAGAGTGGCGTGAATCCAACGATAGTATCGGCTGTAATATCGACCCTACCACCACTGCCACTGAATGCATTTGCAGTAATATCGTTGTTACCGTCAAAGTTGGCAACAATGAGGGGAGTATCGATGCTAATGTTACCACCATTGCCTGCCAACTGAAATAAGCCAGCTGAAGTTGAAATGCGGCTGTTGTTGCGTAGTCGTAATTCTTTACTAGCCCGCAGTCGAATATTTCCCCCGTCACCTAAATTTGTTGCAGCAAAGATACTACTTCGATCGAGATCGAGCGAACGAACATCTATATCAATGTCGCCCGCACTACCCTGTACTATGTTACTAGTATTCAATTCAGCGCCATTAGTTAAAGATAGCGATCGCGCTGCGATCTTAATATCACCACCTTCACCTTCGCCGCGAAACTGTTCGAGCTGTGCCACAGCAGTGAATATGCCACCCGTGCCATCCAAAGAGATGCGATCGCCAGCAGTCACTGTTATATTGCCTGCATTTCCCTTGGCAACTGAAAGCGCTTGTAAAGAGGAACCCGCACCAATTGAAATATCATCTGCAATATCGACTTGAATATTGCCTGCATTGCCTTGCCCAAAAGTTGAAGTGCCGATTTGTGCTTGATTAGTTATTGACAACGATCGCGCCGTAATCTTAATGTCTCCGCCTTGGCGACTGCCCTCAAACGCAGTGGTTGGAGCCAAACCGTTGATAACAAGACTGGCTTCACCATCAGTTCCCACTCCATCTACACTGACAAGACCGCCAGCAGTGATGCTAATATTGCCTGAGTTGCCTGGACTGCTAGAAATAGCTCTGAGAAGTGCGCCGCTGCTAATCGAGACCGAATCGCTTAAACTCAGTTGAATATTGCCAGCGTTGCCTGAATTGCGAGCTGAGGTTTCTAGCAACGTTCCGTCTGATAAAAATAGCGATCGCGCTTTGATATTAATATCACCCGCTCGGCGATCGCTTCTAGGCGTGTTTTCCTCGATAGAGCTGATAATTCCACTCAGATCGCTTCTAGTCCCCGTACCGCTAAAAGCAACACGATCGCCTGCATTGATGGTGATATTACCTGCATTGCCTTCACCGTTAGAAAAAGCTTGGATAAATGATTTGCCGCTAGCATCAAGCGAATCAGCTACGTCAATCTGAATATTGCCAGCATTTCCTCGTCCCTGAGATGAAGCACCGATTTGCGCGCCATTAGTTAAAGATAGCGATCGCGCTGCGATCTTAATATCACCTCCTTCACCGTCGCCGCGAAATTGACCGAACTGCGTTACGGCACTAAAAATTCCGCTACTACCGTCTACAACAATGCGATCGCCTGCATTAACTGTGACATTACCAGCGTTACCAGCGCTACCAGAAATTGCTTGTATCGCCGCATTGCCAAGTACGCTCACATCATCTGTCGCATCTACTCGAATGTTGCCTGCATTACCCTGTCCTGCGGCTGTAGTCGCAATTTGCGCTCCGTTTGTGACGGATAGCGATCGGGCTGTAATGTTAATCTCTCCACCTTGGCGAACGCCTTCAAACTCTGCTGTTGGCAACAGAAGGCTGCTGATGCTACTCAGATTACCACTTACTCCTCCGTCAATGGAGACGAGTCCGCCAGCAGTAATCGTAATATTGCCTGAATTGCCTTGGCTGGCAGAAGTCGCTTCCAGAGATGAACTACCATTGATGGATAGCGCATCAGCGACATTCACTTGAATATTACCAGCACTGCCTCGTCCGAAAGTGGTGGTTGTCAGTTCCGAGTCATCGATCAAAGACAGCGATCGCGCTTTGATGTCAATATTGCCACCCTTGCCCGTTGCTTGAGGATCGACTCTACTAAAGAACCTACTGCTATTGGAGAGCGAGATAGAATCATCGACTTGCACGAATATATTCCCTGCATTTCCATTCCCAAACGTACTCGCACTCAATACACCATCGTCAGTTAACGTCAGCGATCGCGCTTTGATATTAATATTGCCACCATTACCCGTGCTTTCTGGTAGCACAATATTGAAGATTCCACTAAATAACCCCCCCGTTAACTCGGCAATTGAAATCGTATCTTGGGCGTTAACGTCTATGTCCCCTGCTTGAGCGCCATCTGTCCCCTGTCCTCTAGCAATACCAGCTCTGAGCTGACTGCCCCTTGTCAAGCTGAGGTTACGGCTATTGACAGCAATACTGCCACCACCACCAGCCCTGACATCAATAAATGCGCCATTCGTTAGCGATATGTCTGATAGGGTTAAATCTGTAGGAAAGCTGAAGCGGAAACCACTGAGATCGGGGTTAATTCCTACCACGCCTGGGGCAGCAACTGCACCTAATTCTACTCGTCCACCCGCAGCAGTTAAGTCCCCACCTTCCAAGCTGACATTGCCACCAATTAAAGCAAGAGTTCTGCCAGCATCTACCTGTAAACCGACACCGTTAGCACGGTTGATCATATTGCCTGGATTTACACCAAATTGCAAACCCAAAGGGACGCTGACGGTGAGCAGTGGCGCACCCGTACCTGGTGTGGCGCTAAACTGCGTGCCATCGGCAAAGTTGATACTGTTAGCTGTCGTGGCAATGAAGGAACCACCGACTATGAGTCTGGCATTTTGACCGAAAATAATCCCATTGGGATTGAGTAGGAATAAATTCGCCGTGCCTCTTGCGGCTAAAATTCCGTCAATCTCAGATCTGGAGCCACCCGTAACTCTGGTGAGGATATTTTGAATATTGGCTCCGTTGTCAAATAAAGCTGCCCGTCCATTGGGGATGGAAAATTGCTCGAAACTATGAAATAAATTACTTCCCCGCGTGGCTCCACCAGAGATTGTATCTATACCATCTGGGCTGGAGTTGACTATGGAATTATCTACACCTAGAGTATTATCAGGTCTAAGTTGGCTATCCGGTGGAACTTGAGCCAGCGCTGCACTCCCAAACGCCGTACTTCCTATCACCACGCTAACTAGTCCTAGTCGCACTACCTCACGCCAAAAAATTCGTCCCATTTCTCCCCTCCCCGCTCATTCTGCTTGTATCTTTTTAGACAAGTAACTCAGTATCCAAGACTACACTGCCTAAAGTGATATTGCCAGAAAAGTCATCTGTCTGCGGTTAAGAATGCTTGCAGGGGTGTAGAGAAGCACAAACGTTGCGATCGCATTATTTTTATCTACAGTAATTCGCGATCGCATATATAACGCTGGTAGGGGCGCACATCTGTGCGCCCCTACAGTCTGTGTATTTCATCCAATTGAAAGCCGCAGATCCCCCCTAGCCCCCCTTTCCAAGGGGGGGAACAAAAGTAGTATCTTTAGTAGGATGGAAAAGTATTCTATGTGGTACTACTAAGTGGCTACAGAAAAAATTTCCGTCTCTCTCTCCTCATCTTTGATGAGATTTATTGAAACTTACAAAAACACGCATCAGCATAAATCTCGCTCTCAGGTAATTGAAACAGCTTTGCAGTTGTTACAGCAGCAGGAGTTAGAAGCAGCTTATCGCGAAGCAAACCAGGAAATCGATCCTGATTGGGAAGTGAGTGTGGCTGATGGACTTGCTAATGAAACGTGGTGAGATTTATTGCGCTAATCTTAACCCTACAATTGGTTCTGAAATCAGCAAGCGCCGCCCCGTGCTAATTATTAGTAATAATGCGAATAATCGGGCTGCTAATATGGTTACAGTACTGCCAATTACATCAAATGTAACTCGCATTTACCCGTTTGAAGTGAAGCTAGAACCAAAAGATAGCGGTTTGACAAAATCGTCTAAAATTCAAGCGCAACAAATTCGTACCATTTCAAAACAGCGTCTTGATGGTGGCATTGGTTGCTTAAGCAAAGAAATGATGGCATTAGTGGATAACGCCATCAAGCTACATCTTCAGCTTTGATTTAGGAACTAGGGCAGGAAGTTAGTGTTTCCTTTAAATGACTTGGTGATGTGGTATCGCCGCTAGTGAGAATTATCGCGCCGTTGCGATCGTATTGCCAGGATGTGGCTTCAGTTATTGTTTCTACGGCTGGTGTAGGTATAGTATTAGTTGCTACTGGGGGAGTTGTTTCTACTGCGGCACGGTTTTGAGTTTCTGGTGTTTGCAGAGTTGCCCAATCGGTGAGGAGGGCATCAGAACTGAGTTTATCTGCTGGTGCGGGAGGTAAGCCGCCGCGTCCGGCGACAGTGAAGCGATTTTCGGCTCCAGATGGACATCCTGCTGCGACTAAAGAGGAGGCATCGACTAGTCCTGTTGGTAATTCCACAATATCGCGGCTCGGGTCGATATCCGCAGTATTAAAGCTGATAGTACCACTTAAAGAAGGATCGGTGACAGAAAACGCTGCTACATCGTTGCTGTTATTAGAACGTAAATCGTTTAAAACTCTCTGAAAATCTTCTGCGGTAGGGGAATTAGTTTCTAAGAAAGATTGAAGTGTATCACCATCGATTCGTGTCAGTACATAAATGCTTTGAGCATTTATTTCGATCGTACCGCCTTTGCCATTAAAAGCATTAGCAAAGATATCGTTATTACCCTCTTGCTCTCCTTGACCAGCAAGAACTAAGGGAGAGTCAATTGTAATGTTGCCACCATTTCCAGGTTGTCCTTCGCCTCCTGCGGATGTGGAAACGAAACTGCCCTTGCGTAGCCTCACGCTCTTACTTGCTCGTAATTCGATATCTCCACCATTACCTGATGTGGATGTAGCAAAGATACCACCCCTGTCAAGGTTAAGGGTGCGAATGTTTACATCGATATTGCCTGCACTTCCTTGTCCGAAGTTGCTGCTATTTAGTAGACCGTTATTACTGAGATATAGAGATCTCGCTTTAATATTAATTGTGCCGCTGTTGCCGACTGCTTCAGTACCTGCACTAGCAAAAATTCCACTTAAAAAAGTCTGCAATTGCTCAGATGTTTGCACGGTTCTAAATCCATCAATAGAGATGGTATCCCCAACCTCAAGTGTGATATTACCTCCATCTCCTCGACCTAGAGTACTCGCATTAATGATGCCACCGTCCTTAAGAAATAAAAATTTTGTCTTGAGATTGATATCACCCCCTCTGCCACTACCTGAGTTTGCTACAGCGCTATATATACCACTGCCAAAGACTCTTTGAGCAAATTCACCTACCCCCTCAAAGCGAACAGTATCATTGATATCGAGCGTGATATTGCCTGCACTGCCTTGTCCAAAGGTACTTGTATTCAAGAAACTACCATTAGTTAAAGATAGAGATCGCGCTTTAAAATCGAGCGTGCCACCATTGCCCACTGCTTCAGTATCCACACCACTACTAATTGTGCTGCTGTTTGCCAGCTCGAGCGAGTCATCGACTTGCACGAATACATTTCCGGCATCTCCTGTACCGAAGGTACTGGCATTTAGCTCCGCTCCATTGTTCAGAAAGAGCGCTCGCGCGTTAAGGGTGACATTTCCACCTTTGCCATTACCTCTTTTTTCCACACTGCTGAAGATCGAACCGTTATCTAGAGAAATGCGATCGCTAGCAGTGATGTTGATACTTCCGGCATCTCCTGTACCAAACGTACTAGTTTGCACTTGAGCACTATTCTCTAAGGATAGTGACCCAACCTTGAGATTAATATCCCCCCCCTTACCCACTGCGCTAACACCTAGATAATTGAAAACTCCACTGGGAAATAACTGATTTTGACTTGCTCCAGTAGCAGTAAAAGTATCGCGGATGTCAATATTTATGCTTCCAGCATTTCCACGTCCACCAGCAAGTGTATTGGAAGTTTCACGAACCAGCGCTTGAATTTGACCGCCGCCAGTTAAGGATAGAGAGTTGGCTTTGATGTCAACCGTACCACCGTTACCTACAGCTCCAGATTCTACATTGCTAAAGATGTAGCTGCTGTTTGCCAGCTCGAGCGAGTCATCGACCTGCACGAATACATTTCCGGCATCTCCTGTACCGAAGGTACTAGCCTCCAACCGAGCACCATTTTCTAAGGATAATGACCCAGCTTTGATATCGAGATCCCCGCCCTTGCCTTCTGCTCCAGAGCCTATACTAGTAAAAACTGCACTGGGGAATATGCCGTTGATACCACTAATATCAAAGGAATTGCGAACGTCAATTATTATCTTTCCACTGTTGCCGCGTCCGCCAGGCAGTGTACCTGAAGCGTCACGAATTAAGGCTTGAATTTGACCGCCATTAGTTAAGGATAGCGAATCAGCTTTGATATTAATAACACCACCAGTCCCATTAGCTTCACGTTCTACATTACTAAGGACTCCACTAGTAAGTTGATTGCTGACTCCAGAAAAAGCAATGTTATTAGCATTGATATTAATATTGCCAGCATTCCCTTGTCCAAAGGTGTTACTGCTTAACTGAGCACCACCAGTCAACACAAGTGTTCCAGATGTAACATTGAGATCTCCACTATTGCCGATAGCTCTACTTTCCACTGAATTAGTGATTAAGCTTTCATCAGCAAGAGCAATCCTTCCTGTTGCATTGATATTGATGTTTCCCGCCTTGCTATCAGGCGAACCCAACCCTGAGCTTATTCCAGCCAACATCTGACTCCCTTGAACAAGACTTAAGTTTTGAGAGTTTGTGGCAATACTACCACCGTCTTCAGCTCTGACATCAACTAAAGCTGTATTGGTCAGCGATATATCTCCTAAAGCTAGATCTATAGGAAAACTGAAGCGGAAACCACTGGGATCGGGGTTGATTCCTACAATTCCTGGGGCTGCAACTGCACCTAATTCTATTCGTCCACCCGCAGCAGTTAAATATCCACCTTCCAAGTTGACGTTACCGCCAATCAATCCTAAAGTTTTCCCAGCACCTACCTGTAAACCAAAAGTATTAGCACGGTTGACAATCTCCCCTGCACCAGCACCAAATTGCAAACCCAAGGGAACGCTGACGGTGAGTAGGGGCGCATCCGTACCTGGTGTAGCACTAAATTGCGTCCCATCGGCAAAATTGATACTGCTAGCTGTCGTGGCGATAAATGAACCACCGACTCTAAGGCTGGCATTTTCACCGAAAATAATTCCATTAGGATTGAGCAGAAATAAATTAGCCGTACCTCTTGCTGCTAAAATTCCGTCAATATTAGAAACTGAGCCACCCGTGACTCTGGTGAGAATATTTTGAATATCTGCTCCATTATTAAATAAAGCTGCTCGTCCGTCAGGAATGGAAAACCGATCGAAGCTATGAAATAAATTACTTCCCCGCGTGGCTCCACCAGAGATCGTGTCTAAGCCATTGGGATTGGAGTTGACTATAGAATTATCTGCACCCAAAGTACTATCGGGTACGATTTGAGAATCTGGCGGAACTTGAGCCAGCGCAGTACTCCCAAACGCGTTAGCAAAGCTTAACGAAGTTATCGCACTCCCTACAATTGCACAAGCGAAACCTAGCCGCACGCACCAGCGCCCAGAAACTGAAGATATTTGTAAATACATCTCTGCTATATAAATATTTAGGTTAATACCGATGACAGATGCCAAACCACCAATAACTATAAAATAGTCACCGTAATAAAATAAAGCCCTGAAATCTAGAGAAATTGCGATCGCGCCATTTCCCCACACAACCAGCACAAAAATGTGCTATTCATCACATTTTCCAGAGACATACACCATCTTCAGGAAAAATTCCACATGATTTTGTAGTATTTAAAATAAATGAACGAACCGAACTTTCAATTGGGGGAAAGCCGTATTATAAGAATACTTAAATCAACTTCCTCCTAATTGAAGTGCGATCGCGTCGTTTGCTACCCTCTGGCTTAGTTGAATTTCTATCCAGAAAAGCTAATCGGTATAAAAAATATCTGTCTACGGAGAACTGCAATGAAGATTAAACCGTGGCTGAAGTACGTAATCCCGATCTTGGCAATTGGTTGTTTTGCCCCTGTAGTCCCTGCAACGACGCAGGCTGCACCCGCTAAAGCAGTCCAAAACGCCCAGTCCGATTACGATAACTTCATGCGACAAGGCTATCTTGCCACTGCTCAACGAGACTACGAAACAGCCTTAGTCAATTTTCGCAAGGCTCTCAACCTCCGGCAAGGAAACCCCTACGCTACCAGAGCAATTAACAACATCAGTAGCTATCTTTCGCAGCGCGGCGAAGCTACAATTTCCTTCGTACCCCCGGAGTGGGGCGCGCCAGGAAACCGTGTCGGTGGTGCAACGCGAGGCTGTTTCAGTGGCAAACAAGCACTCACAGCTTTAGTTCCAAATACTAATACGGGAACGACGATCGCCGCCCAACCGACCTTATCGTTCTACGTACCTGCAAATAAAGCCGAACAGCTAGAATTAGTCTTACTCAACGATAAACAAAAGATCCTGCACAAATCTATTGTTGCTTCGCCAAAAACTTCAGGGATTGTCAGCGTCAACATGGCTAAAATGCCAGGTGCGCCATCTCTAGAAACGGGGAAAAACTATCAATGGTATTTCTCCATGATCTGCGATCCAAAAGACCGTTCGGCAGACGTAGTTGTAGACGGCTGGATTCAACGAGTTGAAGCCGATCCGATTCTGCAAAGCGAAATTCAAAAAGCCAAACCGAGCGATCGCGTCTCTTTATATGCTGCAAATGGCATTTGGTACGATACAGTAGCGGCAATGGTGGCAAGCCGTCAATCGACACCCAATAATTCAACCGTATCCCGAGAATGGTCGGATTTACTCAAATCTGTGGGACTGGGTGCAGTTGCTCAGGCTCCAATTGTATTGCTGAATTAAGATTCGTTCAACTCACTCGATCGAACAAAGCAATTATGCCCCTTGTCCCTACAGCGCCCCATGATTACGATAATTATGGACGTGCTTAGGGAATTCTTGCTAATGGTCAGTTGTCAGTGACTAGTGACTAGTGACTGGTGGCTAGACCGGAACAAGAATCTAGCTACTAGCCACCAACCACCAGCCACTCTGTAATGACCAACGACAGTCATAACGCCAGATATGATAAATCAATATAAATATGCGCTTATTATTCAAAGCTTCTCAATCAAGTCGTCTACGTAAAATTACAGAGGCGATACCACCCATATTAGTTGCTAGCGCAGCTGTCTGTGGCTTGGTTATTGGCGTGCGTCACTTAGGACGACTCGAAGGACTGGAGCTAAACTATTTCGATCGCTTCGTTCAACTGCACCCTGATGAAGGTTCCGATCCGCGCTTGCTGGTGGTTGCAGTCACGCAAGACGATATTCAAGCACTGGATCGCTGGCCCGCATCCGATCGCACTATAGACCAGCTTTTACAAAAACTCAAACAGTATCGCCCTCGCATCATCGGCTTAGATATTTATCGCGATTTACCCGTAGAACCAGGTAACGCAGAACTCACCGCGCGCTTGCAGGTAAACGATAACATTGTCGCGGTGTGTAAAGTAGGAGACGATAAAGGTTTGGGAGTCGCACCACCGACAGTAGTGCCTAAAACTCGTTTGGGATTTAGCGATTTAGTCCTAGACCGAGATGGGGTAGTACGGCGAGGTTTGCTGTTCATGACCCCAGAAAAAACCTCTAAGTGTCCTGCTACGACCTCCTTTAGCTTGCAACTGGCGCTAAAATACCTCAGCCGACAAGGTGTTCGAGCGCAACTAACTCCAGACAAGAATTTAAAGATCGGCACGGCAACTTTTCCCGCGATCTCCAGTAATAGCAGCGGTTATCAAAATGTTGATGCGAGAGGATATCAAGTCTTAATTAATTATCGCTCCCCCACTGCCGTCGCTCGCCAGGTATCGCTCAGTGACGTTCTCTCTGATTCCATTAACCCTAGCTGGGTGGAAGATAAAATCGTTCTAGTCGGCGTGACAGCGACGGAGATCAAAGATTATTTTTATACACCTTACGACCTCAGCCAGCAGCCGGAAACGAAAGGAAAAATGGCAGGCGTACTCGTCCACGCGCAGATTTTAAGCCAACTGCTGAGTACGACATTAGATGGGCGATCGCTATTTTGGTATTGGTCGGAAACGACAGAAATTCTCTGGATCTGGGCTTGGTCTCTATTAGGTGGGGCGATCGCCTGGTACGTGCGTCCCTCCTGGCTGCTGGGAATTATTGGGGCAGGTGCTTTACTAGGATTGGGTAGTATTTGTTTTGTCTTATTTCTCCAAAAAGGCTGGATTCCCCTCGTCCCTCCAGCACTTGGTTTAGTGGGAACAAGTGGGGCGATAGTGGCTTATCAAGCCTACTTTAAAGCGCGTCCAAGTGGAGCAAAAACAAACAATTCTGCGGAACAATCCTTTTCATCACCCACCACAGCCGCAGGCACTCAATCAACTCGAACCATATTAAAGGAACGATACCAAATTGTGCGCAATATCGGTGCGGGTGGGTTCGGTCATACTTTTCTCGCCGAAGATACTCAACGTCCGGGTAAACCTTATTGCGTTGTCAAGCAGCTGATTCCATCCAGTGATGAAAGATACATGCAACTGGCGCGGCGCTTGTTTCAGTCTGAAGCAGAAGCTTTAGAAATATTGGGAAGCTTCGATCGCATTCCTCAATTGCTAGCCTACTTCGAGCAAGATCGACAATTCTATTTAGTAGAAGAATTCATCCAAGGACACCCCTTGAGTGAAGAATTGGTTCCAGGTAAACGCTTATCTGAAACTGAAGTTGTAGCACTTTTAAAAGATGTTCTACTCGTCCTCGACTTTATTCATCAGCGCAGCGTCATTCATCGAGATATTAAACCCAGCAATATTATTAGAAGACAATCGGACAATAGCTTAGTTTTAGTTGATTTCGGTTCCGTCAAACAATTGCAAACTCAAATCACGATGGCGCAGGAAAAATACACTGTGGCGATCGGTACAATGGGATATGCTGCGCCAGAACAGTTTTTTGGTAAACCTGTCTTTAGCAGTGACATTTACGCCCTCGGTACAATTGGCATTCAAGCTGTAACCGGAATTCCCCCAACAGAATTAGACGAAGATCCCACAACACATGAGGTAATTTGGCGACACCACGTCCCTGCAATCAACGATACGCTAGCAGCTATTTTAAATAAAATGGTGCGTTATTATCCCAGCAATCGATTTCAATCAGCAACCGCAGTCCTAAGAGCATTGGAAAGCGTTTATATATATTAAAGTCAAACGCTAAAAGTTAAAAGTCAAAATATTGGCATCGCGCGGCATGTGTTCCATCAGACGCGATGTATCGACAACAGTTTTACTGCAATAGTAGCGTTTCAACATCTACGTCCAACGCTGCTGCTAGCTGCACCAATTCATCTGCATAAGCAGGCGATACATATGTTACCTCTGACGTAGCACCCACCGCACCACCGACGATCGCATTTAGTTCTGTCTCTTCTAGTTCGCTCAAATAGTCGAACTTGTCTAATCGATTTAAAAATTCATTCTTTTCCGAAAGATTCATAACTCCTCCGGTTTATTTAATTAAGTATGTTTGAGTCTAGGATGAACCAACGTTATTTGTCAATAATTATAGCTAAATATACACAGTGCGATTTATTTCGTTTCCATCCAATTTTGTCCGGCGCGAACATCAACGAATAAGGGAACGCTAAAATCAACGTCTGTACGTTCTAAGGCTGTTTCCATTGTCGTTTTAATTTGCGGTTGCAGTTCTTCCCATTCATGAGGAGGAATTTCAAATACTAATTCGTCGTGGACTTGCAATAGTAAACGTGCCTGATAGTTGTGTAATAATTCATGCAATCTCACCATAGCAATTTTGATAATGTCTGCGCTCGATCCTTGAATTGGGGCATTAGCCGCCGCCCGTAGCAATCCGGCATCGTAAGCTGATAGTCCTTTGATACTATCAAGATCGATATCTTCGGGTTTTGCATTTAAGAGTTTTCGTAAGCGATCGCTGGTAAAATTAAAATAGCGCCTGCGTCCTAAAATGGTTTCTACATACCCTTTGGCGATCGCATCTTTTTGAATCCCTTGTAAGTAGGCAAATACTTTCGGATATGTTTGGTTAAATTTCTCAATAAAGATTTTACCATCTGCGGCTTTCATACCCGTTTCTCGCGCAAATCTTTGCGCCCCCATGCCGTAAATCACACCGAAATTAATAATCTTACCCAAACGGCGTTGTTCTGAAGTAACAGACTCTTGTTCAAACAAAAGTTTTGCCGTGACTGTGTGGATATCTTCGTTATTTTGGTAAGCCGAAACTAAAACAGGTTCCTGTGTCAAATGCGCTAAAATTCTCAATTCAATCTGAGAATAATCTGCTGCTACCATTAACCAACCTGATTCAGGTAGAAAAGCTTTACGAATTTGCCGACTAAACGCCGTCCGAATCGGGATATTTTGTAAGTTAGGATTAGAAGAAGACAATCGCCCTGTAGATGTTGCAGTTTGATTGAAATCTGTATGCACTCGGTGAGTATCTGGACGCACCAAAGCTGGTAAAGCATCAACATAAGTAGATTTTAACTTTGCCAAAGTGCGATATTCTAAAATTGCGTCTACAACTGGATGATCGCCTTGTAATTTTTCTAGCGTTGCTGCATCTGTCGAATAACCAGTTTGAATTTTTCGCGACTTTCTCCGATCTAATTTCAACTTGTCGAATAAGAGTTCGCTGAGTTTTTTGGGAGAACCTAAATTAAACTTTTCACCAGCTACAGCATAAACTTGCTCTTCTAATCGGGCTAAATCTGCTTCGAGTTGTTTAGAAAATTCATGCAGATAATTGCTATCAATTCTAATTCCCGTATATTCCATTTCTGCTAAAACTGGTTCTAGAGGTTGTTCTACCTCCAGTAACAGCTTGTGCATAATCGGAATTTTATCGAGTTCTGCTCGTAATTTCGCCACTAATTGATACGTGACATAAACATCCATGCCGCAGTAATCGGCAACGCTGGAAATATCAATATCGGCAATAGTCTGACCTTTGGGAACTAATTCTGAATAACTAACAGTATCTAAATTTAAATAGCGATCGGCAAGTACGCCTAAATTGCGAGTCACATCTGAATCTGGATTCAAGACATAACTTGCTAATAACGGATCGAAAACAACTCCAGCTAGTTGAATTCCTTGACAGCGTAGAACTAAGCGATCGAACTTAGCATTTTGTAACGCTTTTGGATAGCGATCGCTCTCTAAAATCGGACGTAGTTGTTCTAAAACTGTTGCTTTATCTAAATTTTTACCATCTCGATGACCGACTGGGATATATGCCATATCATCTAAGGTATTTCCCCAACAGCAGCCAATTCCAACTAATTCTGCATCCCGTGGTTCTAAATCTGTCGTTTCCGTATCCCAAGCCACAGGGTTAGTTGCATCAGTATATTTCTGCAACCTCTTAACTAATTCCGTCAATTTAGCAGGCGTATCGATAATTTGGGGTTGAATTGGCGACTGCGATTGTTGCTGCGCCACCTCCGTATCTTCTGCACTGAAAAACCATAAATCGTCATCCGATTGGTAATTGGTAATTGGTAATTGGTAATCGTCCTCCTTGTCTCCCTTGTCCTCCTTGTCTCCCTTGTCTTCAAACTCGCCGCCAAATTGCTGCTGTAACTGGTTGACTTTTCCTAAGAAAGTTCTAAATTCTAACTTTTCTAAAATTGGTTCGAGGATGGTGCGATCGAATCCTTTAAGCTTGCAGTTGTCTAACTCAACTTCTAGCGGTACATCTAAGACAATTTGCGCTAAATGACGGGAGTGATAAGCTGCTTCTTTACCTTCTTCTAACTTCTTTTTAGTAGCACCTTTAATTTGGTCAATCGAAGCATATACATTATCTAAATTGTCATAAGTACTGAGGAGTTGTATCGCAGTTTTTTCCCCGATTCCCCTCACACCTGGAATATTATCAGATGGGTCGCCACACAAAGCTTTAAAATCAACAACTTGTGATGGTGAAACACCCATTTTCTCTCGTACTTGTTCTACACTAAATTCAGCCGTACCAGTGTTGTTGCGCTGAATAAAAGCCGTACTGAGATATAAGACGCTAATTGCTTTTTCGGGATCGACAAGTTGAAATAAATCGCGATCGCCTGTCAAGATCTTTACCTGATATCCGGCTTCACTCGCTCGTAACGCTAGAGTCCCCAAAATATCATCCGCTTCAAACCCGGGTGCAGTCAAGACCTCAACAGCAAGTCCTGCAAGTAATTCATGCAAATTCTTCAAATCGGGGACGAAATCTTCCGGTGTCCCTGGACGATCTGCTTTGTAGGTGTCGTCGGCTTCGTGGCGAAATGTCGGTAAACCCAGATCGAAGGCGATCGCCATTGCTTCTGGCTTTTGAGTAGCCATCACCTCCAGCAATGACTTCAAGAAACCAAAACAAACACTTGTCGGAATACCCGTTTTCGTCCGCAGTCCGCCATCTCGTCCCTTGGCAAAGGCAAAATAAGAACGGAAAGCTAAAGAATGCCCGTCCACTAAAATAAACGTGGGGCGCTGTGGTGCGGTACTGTTAGCAGGAGTAGGATCGGATGCAGCTTGAGTCATAAGCCTATTCTAGCGATGTTAGATTGTAGGGGCGGGTTTATCGAGACGATTTATCCTATAATGTATAGATTTTTAAAAAACCCACCCTGACGATAATATTGTGGTTCAAACACATCCAATATAATTAGCAATAATTTCCGGTTGTTCTATTTGAGGAACGTGACCGCAATTTTTTAACCAAATTAATTGAGAATGCGCGATCGCCTGTTTAAATTTCATCGCATCAGCCACACCTAACGTCTCGTCTCTATCTCCCCACAAAATTGTAGTTGGCTTATCGACTTTGGCAATTTTGTTGACTATTTCTCCATAACCGCCGCTTTTCGTAAAACTTACCATCGCTTCCGACCATCTAGGCATTTCTGTATGTAATAAAGCACAACGGATCGCGTCTATTTCAAATGGAGTTAAATTTCCCAAACTAGTACCCAAATTCAATGCTTGTGTTTTTCGCTGTCGCCAAAATTCTACAGCTAAATAATCGAGCGGAAAAAACAAAAACTGACCCAAGGGAAAATCGCCACTAAAACCTACGCTATTAATTAATACCAATTGTTTTACAGCTTGAGGATAAGTCAGGACAAAATCAATCGCCGTCGCCCCACCCATCGAAGTACCTACTAAAATAACTGGTTGGTCAATTAAGGTTTTCCAAAAGCAATAAAGATGAGTTTTAATTGTTTCTGGATTGTAATTAATTCCCCGTGGGCGATCGCTAAAACCAAAGCCTAACAGATCGACTGCCCAAGTTTCATGCTGTGCTGCTAAAAGTGGAATGAGACGGCGAAACTCCAATACCGAACTATCAAAACCATGTAGCAATAGGATCGGTATGTTCCCCTCACCTTGACGGACAAAACTCGTCACGATCGCCTGAGAATATATAGGAGTTGCGATCGCGTGACGTTCGATCTTTTGCGCTAAAGCAATTGACTCAGGCTGTTGCAACAACTGCACTTGAGATGGGAGAAAAGAGGGAAACATTTCAATTATCAGTTGTCAGTTATCAGTGAAGAGTGGTGATTGGTAATCAGTAATTGGTAATCACGCGATGTGCAACTTTCTATAATGTTCCCCCCTTAAAAAGGGGGGCTAGGGGAGATCTTGTCGTGAATGGCGTAGTCTTCCAATCCCCCAACCCCCGCCAAATCGGGGGCTATTGGATGAAGTCGCACACAGGGTTAATCGGTAATCGGAAGTAAGAATTAACTGGTCACTGGTCACTGGTCACTGGTCACTGTCCCTATCCCCCATGAGTTACCTGCGGGGCGCGTCCGTACAGTTCGGTATATAACTTCAGGCGATCGCTTAATTCTTGTGTCAGTATATCGGGTTGATAGCGCCAAGCCCAGTTACCCTCAGCTTGACTGGGGACGTTCATTCTCGCTTCGCTCCCCAAGCCTAAAATATCCTGTAAGGGAATGATGGCTTGATTTGCCGTAGTACTCAAGGCTAGCCGAATTAAGTCCCAATGGATACCGTCAGGACTAATACAACCCATGTAAAGTAAAAGTCTCTGTTTTTCGTAGTCAGAAGCGGTGTTAAACCAACCTACGCTCGTATCGTTATCGTGGGTTCCGGTGTAGACTACGCAGTTACGGGGGTAATTGAAAGGTAAGTAAGGATTTGCAGCATCGGAACCATAGGCAAATTGTAAAATCTTCATGCCTGGAAATTCAAACCGATCGCGTAATGCTTCCACCTCTGGAGTAATAATTCCCAAGTCTTCAGCTAATACGGGTAACTTACCCAACTGCTGGGCGATCGCTTCAAATAACTCTACCCCTGGCGCTTCAATCCAAGTCCCGTTAATTGCGGTAGTTTCGCCTTCTTTAACTGCCCAGTACGACTCGAAACCTCTAAAGTGGTCGATGCGAATGATATCGACATAATCTAACATCGCCTCAAATCGCTGCACCCACCATTTGAAGTGTTGTTGCTGCAATGCCTCCCAGTTATAGACGGGGTTGCCCCACAATTGCCCCGTGGCGCTAAAGTAATCGGGCGGAACTCCCGCCATCAAAGCCGCCGCACCCGTTTCCTCATCCAGACAGAAGATTTCGGGGTTTGCCCAGACATCAGCACTGTCATGCGCTACGTAGATGGGGATATCGCCAATAATTTGAATGCCGTGCATGTTGGCATAGCGCTTCAGTTTTGACCACTGCTGGAAAAATTCAAACTGGATGAATTTTTGATAAAAAATTTCGCCATCTAACTGCTGTCGCCATTTTTCCATTGCTTGGGGCTGACGGCGGGCGATTTCTGGTTCCCAGTCGTACCAACTCTTACCCTCTAACGTATCTTTGAGCGCCATAAATAGGGCGTAGTCATCTAGCCAATAGCCTTTGGCTCTACAAAAGCCAGCAAATTCTTGCTGCTGTAACTCTGAGGCGTTATTGCGAAAATTCTCGCAGGCTTTACGCAATAAAGGAATTTTAATTTCAATCGCGCGATCGTATTCTACGCGATCGCCCTCGAACTCAGGTAAATTGGCAAAATCTTCTTGACTGAGCAACCCATTTTCTTGTAATTGTTCTGGGCTAATTAACAACGGATTTCCTGCCATTGCCGAATAGCACATATAAGGAGAATTACCGTATCCTGTAGGTCCCAAGGGTAGAACCTGCCAGAGTTGCTGGTAACTATTGCTTAAAAAATCAATCAAACGGTAAGCAGCTAAACCGAGGTCGCCAATACCAAAGCGACCAGGTAGGGAAGTCGGATGCAGCAAAATTCCAGCGGCTCTGGGAAAAGTCGGCATAGATTATCGAGTGGTAACAGCAGGCAACAGCCAAAAATCTACCACGCCGTAGCGAGGTTTTATCCCTATCTCTGGTTAAGATTTACAGTTATCAGTGACTAGTGGTTGGTGGCTAGTGACTAGAAGAATTGCTCCCTTGTCCCCCTTGTCTTCCTTGTCTTCCTTGTCTTTTCTTTCCCTACTCCCTACTGCCTCATTAAAGCACTTGCGCCCGTAGCAAGGCTGTTGGTAGGGAACAGAGCTTTTGCAAATTAGGAACATACGCCCTTTGCCGAAACACATCGTATTGGTTGCGTTCGATTCGATCCAAAATCTGACTGTAAAGTATCAAGGCTGACCATACAGGCAAACGGGCGCTAGGAGCTAGATAGCTGATTCCCTTTTCTGCCTTAGCATAAACCTCGCGTGTCCTACGGATTTGAAAGCGCACGAGTTCTCGCCAACGATCGTCAACCACTCCGTTAAATAAATCTTGCTCGGTGTAGTTAAATTTGGCTAAATCCTCTAAGGGGATGTAAATTCTGCCTCGTCTGGCATCTTCCCCGACATCTCGCAGAATATTAGTCAGTTGACTAGCAATCCCCAAGGCGATCGCTTCATCTGTGGGAATATACGGTTCTTTATCCTGATTCCAAGCTGCCGTGTCTCTTGTGGTATCTACACCCATGACTGCTGTAGACATCAAACCCACCGTTCCGGCAACGCGATAACAGTACAGATGCAACTCTTCAAAAGTTTTATAGCGGCTCCAGCACAGATCCATGCGCTGTCCGGCAATCATATCTCGAAACGGCTGAATCTCTAGTGGGAAGTTCTGCAAAGCATCAACCAACGCCACATCATAGTCTTCCAAGGGATGACCCGCAAACACCGATTCTAGATGCTGCTCCCACCGATCTAAAGTTTCTAAGGTGGTAATGGCAGCAGCCGGACCATCAACTAATTCATCAGTGCGGCGACACCAGGCATAAATTGCCCACATAGCTCGTCGGCGCTTTGCCTCTTTCATCAGTAGCGTGCCAGGATAGAATGTCTTGGCATACTTTGCCGTGATTTGGCGACACAGTTCGTAGGAATCCTCCACAGAGGCGAGCTTTTTCATGCACGAGGGGGAATCAGGCAGTTGCAGCATTTGTTGCAGGCTGAGTATTGAGCGTGGGCGTACTGGTTTGGGAATTCACTTCGCTAGCAGCTCTAGCAATTGCCTGCGCTGTCAGCTTACCAGAAAGTACAGCACCTTCCATACTACCTAGATAAGGTTGCATGGTGTAACTACCAGATAAGTAAAAATTGCTAATTGGCGATGCCTGACTGGGACGATATTGTTGTCGTCCTGGTGTGGCTGTATACACGGAGCGAGGTGTTTTTACGACATGATATTTTCGCAACCCAGCAGGATTGTCGCTGCCAAAGTGTTGCGGAAACAGTTTTTCTAGCTCTGTTAGAGTTACCTGTAAAATCTCTTCATCGGATTTATGAATCCAATCTTGAGCCGGAGCCAAGACTAATTCCAGCATCGAGCGGTCGGGATCGGCATATTCGCGACAAGTATTGCTCATGTCGGCATATACGCTTAACAGTGGCGATCGCGAAAATAACAACTGGTCTATATCTGTCAATTTGCGATCGAACCACAACTGGATGTTAATCACGGGTACGCCTTCTAACCCATTTAACTGCTGGAAATACTCTAATTGTTTCCAAGGAGTTGGAATCAATTTTTTCAGCACGTCTACGGATGTGGCACTGACGTATAAATCTGCCGTTTCTACGTAGTCGGCTGCCCCGTTCAAGCCTCTGATAGCAAATCCTTTTACTGTACCATCGGGGTTCAGTAAGATTTCCTTAAGAGGCGCATTCAACCGCACTTCGCCACCGCGTTGAGTAATGTAATCTACCATCGGTTGACACAGGCGCTCTGGCGGAGAACCGTCTAAAAATGCCATTTTCGAGCCATCTTTTTGCTGCAAAAAGCGGCTGAGCGCTGTTAGAAGCACCGTAGCTGAGATTTCGTCAGGATTGATGAAATTGAGTGACTTAGAAGCAGCAATAAAGATGTCTTGTTGCACCTCTTCGCTCACGCCTTGCAGCTTCAACCACTCAGAGAAGGTATACTTGTCGGTTTGCTCGACATACTTTTGTCCCCGCAGCATCGCTGGGACTAGTCCCTTAGCCAGTTGAATTTTTTCCCCCCAGGTTAGCATGTCGTTATTCCGCAAAATTGCGGCGATTCCATTGAAGGGAGCTGGCAAGTTAGGAAAATCAAAGCGACTGTAAGTCCCTGGCTTTTCCGGCTGATTGAAGATCATCGTGTGTTTTTTCCACTGCAAGCGATCTTCAATCCCTAATTCTTTCAACAACTGCAACATGTTGGGATATGCCCCAAAAAAGACGTGCAGCCCCGTTTCATACCAGTCGCCATCTGCGTCTTGCCATGCTGCGACTAATCCACCTAGTACATCTCTGCTTTCTAGGACGATGGGAGTATAACCCACATCAGTCAGATATTTAGCGCAGGAAAGCCCTGCAAGTCCTGCCCCAGCGATCGCTACTCGCATCAACTGTTATTGCCCTTAAGTTCAGCATTTACTCGGTCTCATTATACTTTGCATTCCGTTACATTTGGTAGTTATTTTTTTAGTGGTGCGTGGTGCGCGATAAATAGGGTGTGGGGATAAAGAAGACAAGGGAGAGGGGGAGACAAGGGAGAAGGGGGAGACAAGGGAGACAAGGAAGCAGTATTGCAGAGGTGCAGCGGTGCAGAGGAGATTAAACAACTCTTAACTCCTGACTTCTGACTCCTGTACGGGCGGGTGCGCGCAATTATAGATGGAAAGCCTTAGCCAAAAATTTTCGGTCAAAACCCGTCCGTACGACTCCTGATAACTGAAAATAGAATCTTAAATTTTGATGAGATGTAACGCTTGAATTCAAAATGATTTTGTAGTCGAGCTAGCATTGCTTTCAAGTTAGTATTTGGTCGTAACTCAATCGATAGATGACTGCTAGACTGAATGGGATAATATTGAAGGTGTCTGACGACTGATAAGCCGCAATTTTTTCAAGCTACATTCACAAAATTTAACTATGGAAGCCCAAATGCAGCAAATCGAAAATTCAAATCCCACTTCCCCAGAGGAATCAACTGCATTAAGCACTGTGTCATCAGAATCTCAGTTTTCACCTACTACCCAATCTATTAAAAAAGGCGAGTGGATTGTATCCCAAGTCTTGACATTTTTATCCAACATGTTTGGGATCTTAAAAGATTTCTTTAATAGATACAGACAGGCAATTATCAGCATTCTGATCATTGTAGGTGCAATTGTCTCTCTGCGCGTTGTACTGGCTGTTATGGATGCGTTGAATGATGTTCCTCTGTTGGAGCCGACTTTTCAGCTGATTGGGATTGGCTACTCAGCTTGGTTTGTCAGCCGCTACTTGCTCAAACCTTCCACGCGGCAAGAATTAGCGCAAAAATGGCAAGGGTTTTTGGGTGAACTAGAGAAATAGCGCGATAACAACGTTTGCGCTAAACGCTGCGCTACACTACTCCTTCGGAGAAGCAAGCTACGCGAACGCTAACGCCTTTAGATCTAAGGCAATTGAGTTGTCTTTAGCTACATTAGCCTTAAAAATTACTGAATTCACTCATTTTAAGCCTGCAAGCACAGTATTTTGTTTGCAGGCTTTAGACTTTTGTAGCAGTTAAGACAGACTCTTTTGAAACGATGGTGGAAACATACATCTTACTTCTTACCCATGCTTCAGCAACAAAATCAATTTAACTTTGTTTCCGAAATCGCTACTCCTTGGCTTGAAGTCTTCAATAGCAATTTATTAAGCTCAATTGAGTCATAAAATATACTCAATATCGGGCGGTCGTTTTTTTAGAATGCATTAGCAAATCCTTTTGTTGTATAAATTGTATGAAGCGATCGCTTTTCAGTTCGTGTCACCCTAGCACGAAATAATACACAGATTATCTTCCGAACGTAGTTTTGTAGGCAAAAAAAGTTGGAGGTGCTTCATGAAAGTTTGGAATCCGCGATCGCTACTGTCCAAATCCACTGGCGATGGTACAACACCATCGATTCTAGAAGATGCGGTTGAGTTTGCCGAAAATCCAGAACCCCGTTGTCCGTGCATTTTGCTGCTCGATACTTCTGGTTCTATGAAAGGGGAACCACTGGATGCTTTAAATGAAGGCTTACGAACTTTTCAACAAGAACTCGATCGCGATAGCTTAGCAAAAAAGCGAGTCGAGGTGGCGATCGTCACGTTTAATAGCGATGTTGAAATTGTTCAAGATTTTGTCACGGCTGACGATTTTCAACCACCCGTACTGAAAGCGAAAGGCTTAACACACATGGGTGAAGCAATTTTGCGGGGATTGGATATGCTTCAGATTCGCAAAGCATTGTACCGCGAACATGGAGTTTCCTACTACCGTCCGTGGCTATTTTTGATCACCGATGGCGAACCTCAAGGAGAAGCCGAGGAATTGATCGAGCAAGCCACCCAAAGGATTAGAGATGATGAAGCAAACAAGCACGTAGCCTTCTTTGCTGTTGGTGTAGAAGCGGCGGATCTGAGTCGCCTCAGTCAAATTTCCGTGCGCGATCCCCTCAAACTTAAAGGGCTAAACTTTAAAGAGTTGTTTGTTTGGCTTTCGGCAAGTATGCAACAAGTTTCTCAGTCAGCTCAGATGGACGAACAATTACCTTTACCTCCAGTGACTTGGACTGGAGCATAGTGTTCCTAAAAGCTTACCGTATTGAGTAGAGGCATGTTTTGTGCCTCTACTCATAATATTGCCTGTAAACGTTGCAGTAGATGCGCTGCTGGCAGTAAATCTTCTATCCTCTCTTCTTCAATTCTTCCTATTAACTGCCCGTTTTTAAAAATTAATAGCGTAGGCAATGCATGAACTTGATATCGATCGGACAAAGCTGAATTTTGTTCGCTGTCAATTCTGACAATTTGTGGCTTTTGCGGCAAATGAGAGATTGCATCTGCTAAAACAGCATCTAGCAATCGAGAGGGACCGCAGCCAG
This sequence comes from Chroococcidiopsis sp. CCALA 051, assembly GCF_003015105.1. NCBI lineage: Bacteria > Bacillati > Cyanobacteriota > Cyanophyceae > Chroococcidiopsidales > Chroococcidiopsidaceae > Chroococcidiopsis > Chroococcidiopsis sp. CCALA 051. The sequence continues at coordinate 115,385 of NZ_PYCI01000001.1, forward strand.
GAGCAGAAAATACAGCTAAAACTGGTGATTCTGAGCTAGAAATCAGCTCTTCTAATTTTATGTGTTGTTCTAGTATCATAAATAGCTTCTGCTCCGCATTTCTAGCTAACAATTGGTGGCGTAAAATACAAACTCGCGATCGTCGATCGCAAAACGTAACATTATTTTGCTCCGTCTACATGATAGCGATGGTCTCTAATAAATCATCACTCAAAAGATAGATTCGATGCTACCTACTACTGCATGGGCGCACGGCTGTGCGCCCCTACTCAATACTTACTAATTTAAGAATTATTCAAAGCACTTCTGAGCAAAACAATAATCCCATTGGCAATATACTGTACGGCTAAAGCTGCTAGTAAGACTCCCAAAACCCGCGTGATGACATTCACTCCCGTTTGTCCTAAAATTCGTGCTAAACGGGGCGACAGACAGAGAAAAATATAGGCAGTTAACAGTACAACTGCGGCGATCGCTAATACAATAACTAAACCGAGAGTATAGGAGCTAGCCTCATTCACCAAAATCAGTACGCTAGCCAAAGTACCGGGACCAGCAATGAGCGGAATTGCTAGGGGAAAAACGCTGATATCTTGTCTGAGCTGTGCCTCTTTTTCTTCTGCTTCTGTTTCCCGTTCCCGTTGCGCAAATACCATGTCTACCGCAATTTTAAATAGTAATACCCCAGCTGCAACCTGAAAAGCTTCAATACTGATGTGTAAGTAACTCAGTAATAGAGAACCTACTAAAGCAAAAGCTAATACAATTCCGCCAGCGACTAAAACTGCTTTTCGGGCGATCTTAATTTGCTCGTGAGAAGCACGATTTCCGGCTAAAGTGACGAAAATCGGTGCTAAGCCGATGGGGTCGATGACGACAAATAAAGTCAAAAATGTTCTAATAATGAGGGAAGACACGGTTGATTTAGGATAAAAATCGTTATTTTTTATTCTCTCTTATGAGGACTTTTCCCCATTTAACAACTCCAAAAAATGCGATCGCCCTCACACAGAAATTAAGAAAATCTATTGCCCTACGCTCATAGAATCATCATCAGTATCCTACCCTTACCTAGTTTGACTCGCCGAGCGTTACTACACAGATAATTTTATTGTGCTAACGTAATAAGTCGCTTTCCTTTGCATTTTCATGGTTTGCTCTCTCATCCATGCCGATATCTGCTAACATCCAAAGCATCTATACAGATGGAGCCTGTACGGGCAATCCCGGTCCCGGTGGCTGGGCTGCTGTTGTCTATTTTACTGATGGTTCACTGCACGAAATCGGTGGTAGTGCCGCTCAAACGACTAACAACCGGATGGAAATGCAAGCGGCGATCGCAGCCCTTCAGCTCATTGCAGAATCCAGCCATCCATCCGCCGTTACTATCCATACAGACAGCGAATACTTAATCAACGGTGTCACCAAGTGGGTCAAAGGATGGAAAAAGAAAGGCTGGAAAACTGCCCAAGGCAAACCCGTCCTCAACCAAGACCTGTGGGAAACGCTAGATCGACTCAATTATCCGTCTATAGAGTGGCGACACGTTCGCGGTCATGCTGGTATCATCGGCAACGAGCGCTGTGACGCGATCGCCCGTGCTTTCGCTAGTGGGAAACCACCTCATTTGCAGCAGCAATCCGCCTCCAACTCCGAAGCTACCGACGCTCCAAATTTTCTCGCCCCTGTATCAGAAGTAGCTGATTTTTCCAGCAACGATCTGATAATTGACAAGTCAAATACAAATAGCCACCTTGCCTCAAACACTTCTATGATCGATTCGTCTACTCCTTCCTCTATCAGCAACGAAGAATTACCCCGCGAAGTCAGGGTGGCTCAACTCCGCAATCTATTAGAAACACTGCGGAGTGCCGATGAAATTGCCACTAAAGGCTATCTGATTACCAGTTCCGAACTAGCAGATTTGATGGATGTCCACGCTAGCGCCGTCACCAGCCGAGGTGAAGAATGGCGTTGGCGCAACTGGATTGTCTCTCGCGTGCGGCGAGAAGGCAACCAAATTCTTTGGGAATTAGAACGCGCCGATGCAATTAATCCTGATGATAACTCCGACCACGCCACTGAGTAGGAGTGCGAAACGCCGAGAGGAAAATTCTCAACACCGCTAGCGGATCGGCTAAGGGAGACAACCAAAATAACCAACCTCCCTTAGCTTGGCTGCGATCGTAGGAAGGGGCGATCGCAAACAAGAGGGCGAAGCGGATCGCCAGTAGGAAAGCATTGAGTCCCAATAAGAGGGAGGGAGTCGGTAGGGGTGCATAGCTGTGCGCCCGTACTAGGGAGTCGGGAATCGGGAGTAGGAAATAGCTCGATAGAACTAGCAAAGGCAGGGCTTGCACTGAAAACAGCAGCCACAGATCGCACCAGAGTTGAGCGGCGGGGGAAGCATCTTTAAGATCGAGCGATCGCCCCCACTCTTGCCAAGTTTCCCTGGCTCCCTCATACATGCGGACTTTGAATACCTTGGCTCCATCGAGAAACCCTACCTTGAAGCCGCTAGCAGCAATATTTCTGGCTAAGGTAACATCATCGCAAAATGAATTTCTCGCACTCGTATAGCCGCCTACAGTTGCCAGCACAGAACGACGACATAAAAAACATTGCCCGTTCGCCATCACTCGTTCTGCTACCTGAGCATCCACACCAGCAGAATCGAAGCGATATAACAGCGTCATTAACAATGCTGGTTGCAACCAACTTTCGCCGGGATACTTCAGAATGAACTGAGGCGAGAGTGACACCAGATCGTAACCCTCAGTTTCCGCTGTTTGGACTAAACTCGCAACTAAACCTGGTTGCGGTTGAGTATCTGCATCTACGCCCAAAAACCACTTGCTCTGTTCTGAAGTCTGCAAAAAACCGTTGTGTAACGCCCAAGGTCTACCCACCCAGTTTGGAGGGAGGGGGTCATCGGTCATCAGCTGAAATCGAGGGTCTTGCTGTTGGGCGGCTTTAACTAATTCCCTCGTCCCATCCTGAGAGTTACTATCGACGATCGCAATTTCTCGGACTTCGTAACTTTGCCGACTCAATCCTGCCAAACAGGGATTAATCCGTTCCGCTTCATTCAGCGTCGGCACGACTACACTGACGCTACCTAGCATATCTGGTGTAGGAGTGCGGGGGATCAGGGGAGGATGGCGACTGGGACCTTTCAGCAGGCGTGATAGTAAAATTGCCGCTGCTGGCACTTGCAGCAGCAACAGACCGAGAAATATTCCGTTGATTAAGTTCGACCAGTCAGCCACAGGATAAATTGCTCTCCAGATTGTCCAGCGAATAGCTATTCACGATAAATATTTAGCTAGTAGCCAGTTGTTTCTACTTCAGTGCCACTTCTACAGGAGCGACACTCATACCGTGGGTCTCTTCCATTGCAGGTTTTGTCACATTTGGTTGCGCCATCCACCATAGTAGTAGGGCGGGTATGACTCCAAAAATGATGCTTAAGGACACAGGTAGCCAGTATCCCCCTGCTAAGCTAATCCCTGCTGCGAAGGCAACATTACTAAGGTATACCACCAAAGGAATGTTCAATTGCGATCGCTTGAGTTGCAGCGACACTTTGCCCCACAGAAAGGCAGCGACTGCCATAAATAGGGCGCTCGTACCGAACCAACCAGCATAGTTTTGATACGGCGTGCCAAAGAAAGCCCCTGGTTGATGCCAATACCAGAAAGGGAAGCTCGTCTGACTCATGGCTGGTTCGAGGGCAAAATCCCATGAGGTAAATAGCATCGCGCCTAACAGCACAGCTCCCACATGACGCAGCCACATCGGTTTTACTGTTTGTAGGGCTACCCGCGCGATCAGGTAAGCCGAAAGCCCCATATAGAACCAAGATAAGGGAATGGTAAATGGCACTAACCCAGCAATTTTATAACCCAAGCCACTCAAGTAGCTGTAGTCTCCAAAGGGAAAGCCCGTACCCGTTCCCAGTAATTCACTGCTTAAAGAAATACACACTGCTGGCAGCATAAACGTCAACCACAGTTTTATTCCTAGCGTTCGATAGGCATAAATGGAGACGGCAATTAATCCAAACAGGATATCGATCACTCCACCCCCTGCCATCGATCGCTCTACGCTCCACTGGAAAACGTTTTGTCCTGAAGCGGCGATCGCGCTTAAAATCGCTTCAGCATGAGGCACGACTAGCAATAATCCTGCTAGTCCAAAGGCTTTTGATGCAATATGACCAATTAAGCAGATGCGTTCAGCTCTAACAAGTTGGTTCATGAGAATTCCTTAATTCAACGGGACGCTGGGAGAGGTTTTACTGACACAGTTCGGCAAGTCACAATTTGGCAAGTCACAATTTGGTCAGTCATAATCGGGAGCAATCGTAGGTACTGTTGCCCATAGCTCTAACTGTACTTTTGGGCTACACTTCTGGACTAGGCTTCTATATAGGCGCGAGTGGTTTTGCCACTGCCAGGCGATGATGTAGAAACAACAGATTTTGTTCTTGCACTGTAATCTTTGCGATTTGTCAATCAAATCTTATTAATTTTTGTAAATCATACCAAAAATTTGCTCGCTTGCATCACAATACCAGTAAAGATCGATCGCCCATAGCAGGAAACTAGGTGAGAAAATATATATCTGAGTAATTTTCCCTAAAATGAGACGTAATGCGATCGCAATTAAAAAGTTTCCCTGGATTTCTCTAGCTTTGCTGCTAGCCACTTATGGTATTATCGGTTGGCAGCTATCTGCGCTCGAAAGTCACTGGATATTATGGATACTCGCTGCTGTAGCAACTGTGCTACTAGCTGTTGCCGTGTCCTCTCCGTGGTCGAAAGTCAGAGACGGCTTTGCGAGTTGTTTTAAATCTGATAGCAAGGCTTTTTTAGTTGCTGTGACGATCGCTTTTTTTAGCGTTGTCATCATTACCTGGCTGCATATTTTCGTTCATATCCTCGTCGTCTTGTCTGCGAGTATGCTAGTTAGGTTAGACGTTCAAGCCACGCGCTGGAGCAGTCGTCAGAGTTTTTGGTTGATTGCGATCGCTTCTCTGGTTAGCTTAGCACTGGGAGCGTTCATGCATATAGGCTTGAGCCACATTTGACAGTTATCAGTTATCAGTTGTCAGATATCAGTTGATAGTTGACAGTTATTCAGTTATCAGTTTCTGTTGCAGCATTTTGAACGCGATCGCTTTGTTAATTACCTTGAGCAAAATAGAACAAATGCTATCCTAGCTTTGATTGTATGTCCTCAAAAACTCTTCGCGGGAAATACCGATTTGAGTACAGATAGCTCTCAAAGTACCGCTTTTAATTTGTGGCTGGTTTGGCATCACAAGTGGCGTTTGAGTTCCATCTGAATTATTTCTCGTCATGACAATATGTTCTCGTTCGCGAACTATACGAAAACCCAGTAATTCAAAAGCTCTAATTACTCGTCTTTTAGGAGCATCTACTGGGAATTTTGCCATTAAACAGCAACCTCTGCCTCAGTAACAAAAATTTCTACAGGAGCATCGTCTAGCATTGTCTCGCCAAAAATTTCAATATAACAAGTAATAGCTGACTTCACATCTGCTAAAGCTTCTTCATAAGTCTCTCCTTGTCCAACAATTGCACCTACAATCCCGATAGGATAGGCAACATATCCGTCAGAATGTTTTTCAATGACGATTTTAAACTGTTTTGCTGTCATCTGTTTAGTGTTTCCCTACTGCTATAATTTTTCCCAAACTATTGAATAATGCCAAAATAAGTGTACTTTAATATTTGCTCCCGTTAGCGAATTTTTATAAATATATTGTACTTGCGATCGCGTCAAATATTTATCTGTACGAAGATGTTCTTTCCAGACTGTTCTAGCTTCTATTGTTGGTTTATTGTTTCTGTTTTTGAAGGCATGAAATATCCAGTTTAGCGGAATGGTGATTGAATCGTTTAAAATGCCTTGTATGCCTTCATTGTCTAATAAATCTATAACAACCAACTTTCCACCAGATGTCAACGCTATCTTCAGCTTGGGTAGTAATCTTTCTATAGGCAAATGATGAAAGGTTGCAATGGAAACAATTGCATCAAATTGCTTAGCTGGAAACTCCCATGTCAAAATATCAGCTACCTGAAAATCTATATTTGCGTAATCTTGAGATTGCTGTTTTGCAATTTCTATCATTTTAGGAGATAGATCGATAGCAGTAACTCTATCAGCACGTTGAGCTAAAAGGCGAGATAAATTACCAGTACCGCAGCCAATTTCAAGAATATTGTCACAATGCGATGCTAATTGTTTTAACAAAAATCGGTGATAGTGGCTATTGTTGATTCATGGCTTCACTCATACTTCTTACCTAGATTTGAGCAGTAAAATCCGAATTGCCAACTACCAATTACCCATTACCAAAGGCATCAACCTTTCTAAATCCAAATCCGAAGCTATTTGAGCTAATTTATCTAAATCTTGCGGATCTTCTAAATAAGGTAAACAACCCAATATAGGAATATTTGTCAGAGATTGAATTAAATCCGTTGGTGTCAATTCAGCAATTTCTGTCTCAGAACGCGGCTGGGTACAATTAAGCACGATGCCGCGCAAATCGATCCGAGATAACTTTGCTAGGGCGACATTTGCCACAGATTGAGCGATCGCCCCCAATTTTACCGGAACTACTAACACCGTTGGCAAGCGCCAGGAAGCAGCTAAATCGGCAACAGTTAGCTCCTGAGTTACAGGCGTACCCAAACCGCCTAAAGCTTCGACAATCACCCAATCCTTTCTTGCTTGCAGACTTTGTAAAGCTTGCCAAACAACACCTAAATCGATATCTCTCCCTTCTTTCGCGGCGGCTACAGGTGGGGCAAGGGGTGCGTCAAAATAGAGCGGGGCAATTTCTTGGGGTGATTGGTCGAGGGAGAATAGACTAGTATACAACTCGCGATCGCCCACTCCTGCTTGCATCAACTTCATCACACCCACAGCACGCTGAGGCTGATATTTCTGCCCGTAGGCAGTCAAAGCCGTAGTCAGAACTGTTTTGCCAACTTCCGTATCAGTCCCTGCGATCAGAATTACCATTTGAGATTTGAGATTTGAGATTTTGGATTGTAGAGACATTTCGTGTAACATCTTTACATTCCTACGTTACCAGGCTCAGAACTTTTAACTTTTAACTTTTGACTTTTGACTTTTGACTTTGCCTACTTATACACCCCCACATTCACCCCAAACTCAACCTCGTTATTAGCCAGTGGCACGACATCTATCTGATATTGTCCGCTACGCTTGACTCGCCCTTGCCAATGGAATTCATTTCTTCCCTTCAATACATTGCCATCGGGATCGCGCACGTCCAAGGTTACTGCTCCTCGCGTCACAATGACCGATAACTGCTGTCCTTCTTCCAAATTGACCAAATAGCGCTGAATTTGCTGCCTGCTGGTACGACCTGACACCTGCGTTCTACTCTGTCCCTCGGCAAAGTTAATTGTTTCTGTTTCAGCCGTAGGAACCTCTACTGTAGGACTAGCCGGAGATGCGGCAGGTAGTGTAGGTGTGGGTGTGGGTGTAACTGCACTTGCCAAACTCAAATTGAGTTGGTATTGACTTTCATCAACACCAGGCGCGGGAGTCAGTTGAACCGTGTAGATTCCGGTTGATGGTAGCGTACCTTGATAGCTCGTCACCTGGCTGGCATCGGCGATCGCTTGTTTATCTGGACCTAATACTGTAAGTAACACCCCTTCTTGTGCCAATGCCGCACTCAGTTGTTGCCCTCGTTCGGCAACAAACGTGTAGTTAACCGTAACGTTAGCTCTCAGGCTACCTGTAACGTCGCTGCTGCTACCAGGGACTAAATTAAGCGCCTGACTGTATATAACTGGCGATTGGTTGAGTGAGGGTGTTGGCGTAGCAAGTGCGGCAGGCGACTGAGCAATTTGGGGTTCGATCGCTTGCAGCGCTTTAGCGACTTCGGCTACATTTTGGTAGCGATCGTTTGGCTTGTAACTTAACATTCGGTTTAATATCTGAGCAAATCCAGGCATAACTGTCGCCCATCGCTGCCAGTGCCAGACTAACGTGAGATCGTCAAATAATTCCTGTGGCTCTCGACCTGTCAGCAATACGACTACGGTTACGGCTAAGGCATAGAGGTCGCTGCTAGGATAAGCTCTGCCAGTTTGAATTTGTTCGCTGGGAGCATAACCTAGTTTACCGACTGTGGTTGCTTGAGCTGGAGTACTATTGGAGGACTGAAAGCGGGTCGCTAGCTCCTTAACGACACCAAAATCAATTAAAACGGGTTTAGCATCGCTTTCCCGTAAAATAATATTATCTGGAGAAATATCGCGATGGATAATACCACGCGCGTGAATGTGGGCGAGAACGGGTAGTAGTTGTTTGAGTAGATGGAAAACCTCTGCTTCGGAAAAAGTTTGCCCGTTAGCCTGATATTCGTCTAATAAGGTTCTATAGGTTTTCCCAGCCACATAATCCTGTACCAAAAATAAACGCCGATCTTCTTCAAAAGTGGCGCGAAACTGTGGGACTTGCGGATGTTGAATTTGATAGAGAATTGCTGCTTCACGTTGAAAGAGTTGCTGGGACTTTTCTAAGGTATAGTTGTCCGCCTGCGCTGGAATTAATTCTTTTAAAGCACACAACTCGTTAAACCGCCCGAGATCTTCTGCCAAATAGGTTCGTCCAAACCCCCCCTGACCTAGAACCCGATCGACACGATAGCGATTTTGCAGAACAGTACCAAGCTGAAGCGGAGGTTGTAGGGGAGGTTGATTCATAGTCTCAAGCAGGATGTCTAAAGGCAGGAATTTGATTTTGGGTTAGCAAGCGAAGGTTTTCTGCATCGATTTTGCCATTTCATTAACTATATCTGCTGCTTCCACGTTGAAGGATTGCCGATCTCTCTCCTGTTATAGCTACTACCATCTCATTTTTGACACATAACACATTGACGCATAGCACATACAAATAGGTTTCTCGGCTGGGCAGAGCTACGTGCAGGGAATTTCAGTAGTTCTACTTAAGGTTTAGCGGTAAGTTTAATCCGATCGCCATAACAGCGATCGCGGTCTTCCCAAGATTTCACTAAATTTGACTAAAAAATTGTTAAATTTTTAACTAATTTCATATATGCTTAATAATTAAATTTCTAGACATTTTTCTAGGAAACACCCGATTCTCAAATGATAAGATGGAAGCGATCGCGCTTCGAGGATTACCGTGCTACGATCGGCAACTTTGAAATTGCAACCTGCTCCGATCGCAGTTGCAGATAACAACCGACTGAGATTATTTTCTGGCTCTGCCAACGTACCTTTAGCCCAGGAAGTTGCTCGTTACCTGGGCATGGATTTGGGTCCGATGATTCGCAAGCGATTTGCTGACGGCGAATTGTATATCCAAATTCAAGAATCGATTCGCGGTTGCGATGTTTATTTATTGCAACCAACGTGCAATCCCGTCAACGATCACTTCATGGAATTGGCAATCATGATTGATGCCTGTCGGCGAGCATCGGCAAGGCAAATTACAGCGGTACTACCTTATTATGGCTATGCCAGGGCAGACCGCAAAACGGCAGGGCGGGAATCAATTACGGCGAAGTTAGTAGCTAACTTAATCACCGAATCGGGAGCTAGCCGAGTTCTGGCAATGGATTTGCATTCAGCGCAGATCCAAGGATATTTTGATATTCCCTTCGATCACGTTTATGGCTCTCCAGTCATTATTGATTATTTAGCAAGTAAGCAGCTAACTGATATCGTAGTTGTTTCCCCAGATGTTGGGGGTGTGGCAAGGGCGCGGGCATTTGCCAAAAAACTCGACGATGCACCACTGGCGATTATTGACAAACGCCGTCAGGCTCATAATGTCGCTGAGGTATTGAATGTGATTGGTGATGTGGCTGGTAAGACAGCCGTGCTAGTCGATGACATGATCGATACTGGCGGGACGATCTCAGAAGGAGCGCGGTTGCTGCGTCAAGAAGGGGCGCGTCAGGTGTATGCTTGTGCTACCCATGCAGTGTTTTCACCTCCGGCAGTTGAACGGTTGTCTAGCGGATTGTTTGAAGAGGTGATCGTCACAAATACGATTCCCATTCCTCAAGAAGCGCGTTTTCAACAATTAACTGTGCTTTGCGTAGCTAATTTGTTAGGAGAAACTATCTGGCGGATTCACGAAGATAGTTCTGTGAGCAGTATGTTTCGCTAATTAAGTCTTCATTTCGGCGTTATTTGCAAGCCCATTATTATAGATAAAACCTGCCAGTGCGGGTTTTATTTTTTATGTCACGCAAAGACGCAAAGACGCGAAGTGGCTTCTCGTAGGGTGAAGATCTTCTCGAAGAGTAGAGTAGAGGCAAAGAAAGCTACTAGACAAAACGAAAGCAGAAAGAGAATTAAACTTAAAAGTTTATGACAGATACTTGATAAATTGCTCTGGCACAAGTCTTAATTCTCCCGATCTAAACCGATCGCACTCCACCCAAAGAGCGCGTTTTTTGCGCTTTTTCTCCATAAAGGTTATTTCTTCAATTTGATAAAACTTTGGATCGGCAAAATCACATTCGTAAATAAATAAAATTTCATGACCTGGTTGTCCGTTAAAAGTGAATAAATTTTCTTGACAATCTAAGTATTTTATATTCTCGATTTCTGCTTGAAGTTCCTCTTGAAATTCTCGTTGTAGAGCTTCAAGACTTGTCTCTCCAAACTCTACGCCACCACCCAAAGCGCGATAAAAAGTTTGTTGTTTTACCGGATCGTAACCTTCAGAAATAAACACGCGATCGCCCTGACGGACAATTCCCAAAGCTAAAACTCGGATTTCTCCTGGTTTATGCATATGAAATTTTAATTCCCATCGTAAATAAATCTAGAACGATCTTCGTCATTATCTTCTACAGCCCAATCCTCATTTTCACCACCAATATATAGCCGCTCGATACTAACGTATTCTTGACTCAATTGCCGGAGAGAGTTAATCAGAATATCGATCGCGATCGCGTCGCTCGTACCTAGATCGAACCAGCAGCGCGCCCAAGTTCCCTGATACTCAAATTCACCCATATTGTGCATCAGCGCCATCATGCTATCATCAGCCTGCTGCGTGTCATATTCCATGTAGCTGAGATCTAATCCTTCTTCTTGAACTTGTAAATTTTCGGCATTGAACCCACCTAATTTTCCTAGATAAAACCAGGACTGAAACACCTCCTCAACATACTGCTTTTCCATTGGGGCAGGTACATTACTAAACTCGATCCAAAACCAGACATCAAAGGGGTTAAATTCGCGAAATTGAACTTGCATTTTGATTGGGTAATGGGTAATGGGTAATGGGTAATGGGTAATAGGTAATGAGTAAGGATGCAAAAAAGAGATTAGAAATCAGAAATGAACTCTAACAACTACCAACTACCAATTACCATTATCTATTTTTGCTGCGCTACTACACTTAGCCGTTGAGCTGCCTTGCGTCTCTCTCGTTCGATTTGTTTGACTAAGTCGGGTGGGAGTTGGTCTTTTTTGGCGATCGCTAAATCGAAATTCTTCACCGATTCCTGTAACATGGCTGCACTCTTTTGCTGATTGCCATAAGTCGAAAGAATTTGTCCTTTAAGATAATACAACTCTGGGTTGCTATTACTTGCTTTCATCGCTCTATCCACAGCTTCTATGGCTTGGGGAAATTTTTTCAAATCTCGATAGCCAACCGCTACACCCCTTTCGGATAAATACTTAGGTCCGGCAAACCTTTGCAAGCGCCCTATTGCTTGTTCTGGGTTGGAAAAGGGCAGATTGACAGATACCATTAAGTCCATGTATCCCCGCAGCAAGTTTAATTCGGGGTCTGTAGAGGAGATCGCTTCAGCTTTGTCCATGTACTCGTAGACTTGCCTTAATTCTGCCAAAGCCTGCGGCGTTCCCTTCACTGTCCCTTCTCGAAACAAAGCAGATGCACCCAATAAAAAATGACCGACTGCTGAGTATAAATTACCGCGCAACGGGTCTGTTGATATTAGTTGGCGAGCCGTGTCTAATGTCTTTTTGCCATAGTTGCCTAAAGAATTGTAGTCCTCGTTGAGGACGTAAGCAAGGGAAGCTCTCATGGCATAAGCTAAAGGCTCTTGCTGCTCGTTACCTGAAATTGCCTTGAGATAGCGATCTGCTGAAATGTAATCTCCTCGCTCGAACATGGCTCTAAAAGCGGCTTCAGTTTTTTCGCCAATCGGTCTTTGATTCGTAGCGCGAAAGGGATCTTGCGCCAGAGTCGGAGAAATGAGGTAAAGAGTGAGTGTAGTTGAAAGTGCGATCGCACTAAAGATTTGCCTGATCATAGGAGTTAGGGGCTGAGACAAGGAGGACAAGGAGGACAAGGAGGACAAGGGAGAAGTCACAAGTCGCTTTCTACTGATAACTGATAACTGATAACTGAAATAGACGAATCCCCGGTAGGGAAGTTGCAGCTATCGCTCGGTATTGACATCTGTTTGCCAGAATCTAGGCAGAATTATACTTGGTATATTTAGCGCTGCCGAATGTCCGTTAATGTTTGTTGGTATATTTAACTGATGCTTTATCTGAAAAATCTGACTTATCACCCCCCAGCTAGTTCAACAGCTATTTTAAAATCGATCGACCTAGAGTTAGCACCCCAGCAGTTGGGATTGATTATTGGTCCTAGTGGTTCTGGCAAGAGTACGTTATTAGAAATCTTATCGGGGTTGGTATCGCCAACTGCGGGTAACGTAAGTTGGGGAACGCAAGAATTACAACCAGAAAATTTACAAGAGTTAGCAGGATTGGTATTTCAGTTTCCAGAGCGTCATTTCTGCGGTGGTACAATTTTAGAAGAATTACGCTTGGGACATCCCGAATTAGGTTCGGAACGAGTCAAACAAGCTTTATCAGATGTCGGTTTGGAGAATTTGCCTCTACACACACCACCACAAGTTCTCAGCGGGGGACAGCAACGCCGCTTGGCTATGTCGGTTCAGTTAATTCGCAAACCCGCACTGCTGTTATTAGACGAGCCTACTGCTGGTTTAGATTGGTCGATGCGCAGGCAGCTAGTTCATTTATTATCCCAACTTAAGCAACAACGGACGCTGTTAGTTGTAACTCACGATGCAGGAGATTTATTAGCGATCGCCGATCGCTGTTGGTCAATTCAGCACGGTGAAATTTATCCTACAGCACCGTTGGCGATCGAACCGCATCAAATAGCATGAGAATTCGGAATTCGGAATACCCCTTTGGGGAAGCAAGCTACGGAATTCGGAATTATGAGGAATAAGTTATGAAAGAACGCAGTGTTGCTGTGTTGCCGGAAATGCATGAGATTTGGCAGCAAACTTTAAATTGGCAGCCTAGTATCGCACAACAAGTGCAATTTCAGCAGCTTTATGAAGCGATCGTTATTGGTAATCAAAAATTAAATTTGACTCGCATTACTGCACCAGAAGAGTTTTGGGAAAAGCATCTGTGGGACTCTTTGCGGGGGATTGTATCTTTATTGCCAACAAATTATGTAGGGGCGCACAGCTGTCCGCCCCTACATAAGATAATCGATATTGGTACGGGGGCTGGTTTTCCTGGAATTCCTGTGGCGATCGCTTTACCTGATGCTGAGGTAACTTTACTCGATTCTACGCAGAAAAAAGTTGCTTTTCTGAATTCTTTAATGACTGAAATGAACCTGCAAAATATTCAAAATTTAGTTGGTAGGGCTGAAAATATCAACAAGCAACCCCAACAATCTAACAATTATGACATAGCTTTAGTTAGAGCTGTGGCGGCGGCTGATGTTTGTGCAAATTACGCTTTACCTTTTCTCAAAGCAGAGGGATTAGCTGTTTTATATCGAGGTAATTGGACAAAAGAAGAACAAACAACTTTAGAGGATACTGTAAAAAAGTTGAGCGGAAAAATTGAAAAAATTGAAAACTTTACCACTCCTTTAAGCCACGGTATACGTCATTGTATTTATTTGCGCAAAATTAATTCATAATCGTTAGAAACTCTAGAAACACGCGAATATAGCGATTTCCATCTAGATGCAATACATCTGTAGGGGCGCACGGCTGTGCGCCCCTACAAATACATCTACCTCATTCAAATTTTTATGCTTTCTAACTTCTATTTTCTTTCACTCTTTGAATTGAAAGCTGCCGAAATCGGATCGATCGCTGCGATTTCCAGTTACCGTACTGTGCTTCGAGTGGCAGCGGTTTAATTTCTAAATTTTCATGCTTCATGGCATACTGCAAGACCTCAAAAAAGGAACTGCGATTTTGATACTTAAATGTAATAGTATTCTGTCCGGCAATTCCTTGAAACTTCAGTTGACGTTGAACGCGATCGCCAACTTGAATCGGAGCAATTCTTTCTATCTGTATGCCATCGATCTCTACGATTATATCTTGAGGGCTAATCGGATTGTCAAAACTATATGTCAACACTAAATCTTGAGGAACAGATAAATAGAAAGTCAGTTCTGTTTTTTCTCCTATTCCCCAACGAAATTTTTTCTGTTGTGCGTCTTTAGTAATTCCCTCTAATCCAGTTAAATTTAAACTATAGGGCGCACTATTTTGCAGTAGATTTGTTTCAGAGCTATCTAATAAAGGTTGGAATTTTAAGCTAGCACCTAAATCCGAGTTAACTTGAAGTCGCCAATTAGTAGATTTAGGAATAAATTCTATTCTTCCCCCCGTAGGTGCTTCTGTCACCATAGTTGGCACGCCAAAACGACCGTAAAATTCTTGAGTACAGTCTTTCGTGAGTAAATCTGTATATAAATTAATTCCAGCAAAATCGTTCAGTTTATAAAAATCTGTAAAAAATGACCACTCATCAGAACGGAAACATTTTACTTGTGGAATTGACGTTTTCTTTTGCGTGTCTGGTGCGAGTAATTTATCCCAGCCTGCTGCAATATAAGGTTCTGCTTGAGATGGGTGTAAGCGTCCGAAATACTGTCCCATCACTTTTTTCTTATGGAATCGTCTTAAGGTAAAAATGCCGCTGTTATAGACATAATAAGGACAAGGACCAATTCCATTTCCGCCATGAACGCAGAAGGGAAAATCTAACACTGCTTCCCCTGGCTGCTCCTTAATATAATTCATGTAAGCGTAAAAGTTCTCATTTAGTGAAGCGGGTTGGTAGTAAGCTTTATACGAATAGGCAGTGTAAAGTTCAGTACAAGCTAGTAGAACTAATGCAACCGCTAAAAACTTTTTGCCGAAGGAACGCCAATGTTCTAAATTAATTCCTAAAGCAAAAATGCAAAAAATTACGGCATAAACTAGCGTGCTACGTCCGCTAACGCGATTAAAGCTAAACCAAGGAAAGATTTTTAAAGTTGGTAGAAAAGTGGGATGGTAGAGCAGGCAGAGTAAGAGAATAATTAGTAAGGGGACAAAGATGCCAATGTGTTTCCTAGCTTGCCACAATCCTACGGTTCCTACTATTAGTAAAAACCAACCAGGACTACCATCAAAAAAAGCTTCTGTTGAGTCTAAAAAGAAGTTGGCATAATTCTGTCCTGGGTTGAGAAAAGGAAAAAATGGTATTATTAGTCGCGCTGGATTCGTCCACCAAGCACCATAAAAATCTCCCGTATCGCTTAAACTTTTAGCCGCTTTGCCAATTTGGAGAACTAAAGGTAGATATATATAACTGGCGATCGCAGTTATAGCTAATAAGATTAAACTCGTTTTGGGATGAGTAAAGAAGTCTCTTTTGTAACTTAAAAGTTGTAGTCGCAGGATTTTTTTGATTTTGACTTCTTTTTTAATTAAATATCTCTGAATATTGAGGGCAATAATATAAAGTATAGAAACCGTAAAAGATGTTAATGCATAACCAGCAACATATCCCAAATCTTGACCGAGAGATAAGACGAGCAAACACACCCTAAGTAGAATCAATCGTAGAGATACGTGTTGCCTCATCACCACTCGTTTGACGATGAGAAAGTCAGCAAAAAAACTGAGAATTGTCCAGTGTAAGATTGCGTAACCGACGTGCTGAGGATATTTTGCGATCGCGTAAAAGTTAAAAAAAGCAGCAATAAAGCCAGCACCAGCAGCGCGATATAAGCCGTAGTCTTTTCGGAGCAGGAAAAAAGTTAAAACTACCGTAACTGCGATTGAAAGTAAATAATAAAGCTGCAACCAAGGACCAGTTTGAAATAGAGAATAAAGTCCAGCGTAAAATAGATCTTTCTCAATTCCCCAAGGCTGAAACACGCTATTGGTTCCGTAAGGATAGAAAGCTTGATTATTAGTTAAATTTAGATGAGGTAGGGGGAAAAAATCAAAGTTTTTGGCAAAATAAAAACCTGTATATTCCCACAGGTCTACATATTCTTTATTGACAGTTGAATCTGGATAGCCTGGAAGTCCTGGACCAGTAAATCCTGTTAGCGGGTGGTAAAAGTCTTTAATAACTAGAACGCTAAATGCTAGACAAAGGCAAATAAGAATTACAATTTGAGTTGCGGCAATCGCGAAGTGAATCGCCTTTGGCATCGTTTTATTTTTTACTTTGAAGCTATTCATTTTCAACCCTTTGCTACCAGTCAAAATACCTCAGCGATTGGGAATCGCAGCTACGCAAACAAAGCCTACCTTCGCAAGCTGGAATAGTTGTCTCGAACAGACTTAGTTTGTGTAGCCTCAGACTCGTAGTCTATCAGCTCTGTTTTTGCCATATTCCTAAAACAGATTTACCTAAAGAATATTGCAAAATTGGATCGATGTTTCTAGATAAAGGTATCATGACTTTATCCCAAAGCTGTATCTGCTGTTTTGTCGGCGTTTTACTTTTCAACACGAAACGGTTGCCTAATGAGGCAAGTAATCCGATGGAGTCGAGATAAATCAGCTGAATACAATTCAGGCTTCTGGGGATCGTGGATGCTAAACTTTGCTTGTTATAGCGTCGATAGTGTCCTATAGCTCGATCGAATGGCGTGAATAGCCACTGATGTGCGGGAGCTAGTACGACTAAGTAACCGCCATCTGATAAATGCTGCGTCACGGTCTTCACTTCTGTGCGATCGTCTTCTATATGCTCCAAAACATCCATGTAAATAATGGTATCAAAGCGATCGTTTGAGGCTAAATCTGCTGAGGTTCCCACTCTCGATTTACAACACGCTGGCACTCTGCCAATAGAAATTTTTAAATCGATCTTTTCCGTTAGAATTGGGTCTGGTTCTAAGCAAAGCCACTCTTTTTGATGACCCTTGCAGAGAAATTCAGTGGTTGCGCCTATCCCTGCACCGACTTCCAATACTCTACCTTGTAAGTATTTTTGAACTAGATTTCCATAATAGTTTTTCCAGTTATAAGCTTGAGAAAATAATTCTAATTCTGAGCCAATATAGGAGTAATCTTGCATCGACTTATTTAGACAAAACTTCTCTAGAAAATACTTCTTTCAACTTAGAAACAAAGTAATAATAGTCTTGACCAAGCATAAATCCATAACTATTCCTAGTATTTAAAATCATTAATGCAAAAACAATCGACAACATGACTGCTTGCATGAGAATCGAGCAAAGAATTCCAACTGCGATCGATGTCCAACCAGGAATTGCTAAACTGGTGAAGAGTTTAATAGATACAATTCCACCTAGAGATATGAGAATCAATAACACAATTACAGATACAGAAATAATCAGTCTCGTACCTACTATATCTGCATAGACAGAAATCGAACTGATTCCGTGAGTTACCAGGGAAACAAAGTTCATTTTAGAGCGTCCGAACAAACGGTTGCTGCGCTTGGTAGCAATTTCAGTATATGGTATTCTCGCCCGCATAATTCCAGCGGCATAGTGATTCCAAATCTCGGAGATGACCACAATTCTAGACAAAAGTTGATATGGAATTACGCTGAAGTTTCCTACTTGAATGTGATGTCCGGTTAAGAGTTTGTAGACGAGTTTATAAACTAGATAAAAAGCTTTGAAAAGATATGTTTCCGATCGCTTAGTTCTTTTAGCGAAAATAACTTTGGCATTGCTTTCTGCTTGGCAGCAATTAATTAGTCTAGGAACATCTTGCGGATTGTCTTCGCCATCTCCATCCATAACGACAACGACTTTACAATTTAAGTTTGCTGCGATGTAAGCTAAACCAATCGCGATCGCTCGTTGATGCCCTAAGTTTCTTTTTAGTTCTAAAATATTGACTCTCTCGATGGCTTTAAAACTAAAAAATTTCAGTTCCGTGGGGGCTGGAGCGATCGAAGCATCGTCTACAATCAAGATATCTACGCGAATATCTCGGTCTAGAAAAGTTTCATCCAAACTCCAGAGCAACCTTTCCAGTGCCTCCCAATCATTAAACACTGGAATTAGCACGATCGCAGATGGAGAACGATGGAGATCGCTATCGAGCAATGTCATTTTAGTCCGAATCCTAAGCTAGACATCTTAGATGAGTAGTTGGCGATCGCGAGTACGATAGATATCCACATCGCACTGAGTTGAGTATTTGCATCAACAGCAAATTTCTGCGTTCATCTTACCACCCCTCAATGACGCAAAACTATTTTTAGGGTTCCGCGTCAGAATGGGGAGTCGGGAGCGGTTAGTGGCTAGTGTCTGGTGGCTAGTGGCTTAGAACTTCTCCCTTGTCCCCCTTGTCCCCCTGCTGCCTCTTCTACTGCTAATTATGCCGCTTTCGCTGCCATTGCTAAGCGCTGATTAATTTCTTGCCAGTTGACGACATTCCACCAAGCCTTGAGATATTCGGCGCGGCGATTGCGATACTTGAGATAGTAGGCATGTTCCCACACATCATTTCCCA
>NZ_PYCI01000154.1:0-14564 GCF_003015105.1 Chroococcidiopsis sp. CCALA 051
AGTTATCAGTGACCAGTGACCAGTGACCACGCACCACTCTTTCCTGATAACTGATAATTGATTACACTGTTGTTAACGAAGCTAAAGGATCGGGGATAGTATCGGAGGGAGCTTGAAATTGCCCGGTAATGACAAACTCTAATCGCAGTTTCAGCCAAGTAATAAACTGAGAATTAGTAGAAATAATTGCTGCTGCTGGCTGCGGGCATTTGGTTTTAATTTCCTGCATTTCTGGGGCTTCTAGAAAGGCAGGTTGTTTGACTAACCAAAAATCAATTTCTTTTTGCTTTTCTAAGTAGTCGCGCGTCCGTTCTTTCAATACTTCTTCTAAAGGTTCTTCTTCAGTTAAAAAGCGTTGACTGGCTAAAACGTAGTGGTATGTTTTCATTGTTTTGATGGTAATTGGTAATTGGTAGTTGTGCGTGCTTCAATTGCGACTGCGAAAGAGCGACTTGCGACTCGATCGCTGCTCCCTCACCTTTCTTCCCCTGCTCCCAGCTCGTCCCTGCTCCCTGCTCCCCTAATAGCCTGTTTCATCTCGCGCACGGCTCGTTCCATACCAACTAAAGCCGCTCGACTAATAATTGTATGACCGATGTTGAGTTCTTCCATCCCAGGAATGCAGGCAATTGGGTAAACATTCCAATAGGTTAAACCGTGTCCGGCGTTAACTCGCAATCCAGAGGCGATCGCTTGTTCGCAGCCTTTGGCTAACACTGTCAATTCTGCTTGGCGGCTGGCTTCCGATTGTGCTTCAGCATAGCGTCCCGTATGCAGTTCGATAAATTTGGCTTTGGTCTTGACAGAAGCTTGGATTTGTGCGTCCTCAGCATCAATAAACAAACTTACGGGAATATTTGCCGTTTGGAGCTTGTCTACTACCTCGCTCATGCGATTCAGTTGTCCTGCTATATCTAATCCCCCTTCTGTTGTCACCTCTTCTCGTCGTTCGGGGACTAGGGTAACGTAATCTGGCTTTACATCTAGAGCGATCGCTACCATTTCTGCTGTCGCGGCCATTTCCAAATTCAGGTGCGTGCGGACTGTCTGCCGCAATATTCTCACATCTCTTTCTTGAATGTGTCGCCGATCTTCGCGCAGGTGAACTGTAATCCCGTCAGCTCCAGCTAATTCTGCTAGCACCGCTGCTGCCACGGGATCTGGCTCTACCGTGCGTCGAGCTTGTCGAATCGTCGCAATATGATCGATATTTACTCCCAGTGTAGGCATCCACGCTCCCTTTACTTGCCGTCTCCGCACTTAATTTTACCAAGAGTCAAACTAAGTCGTAAGTTGTAAGCCGTAAGTCGTAAGTGGAGGACTGCAAAAAAAGCGCGATCGCCCTATGATAGAAGTTAGATGGCTCCGAATCTAGCTCGCTTCCTACGACATGGCATCTACAGAAAAATTAGCGATCGGGGCATTGAGCATCAGCATAAAGATTTGCATTAGAGCTGATAAAAAAAATAGGAGGCAAGCTATGCGCGATCGCGTTAACTTAACCTGATTTGATATATTTTCGATTCCTTAATATAACTTAATAATTTCCGAGAAAGGAATCATTTTAGATGTAGCTATACCAATATTAAGTTATCAATTATTTAGTCAGTGGGAAGACTTGTGAAAACTTCTTCCCTCAGTTTCCAGTCCCTACCCCTTAGCTTAGCTCCAAAGATGTGTCCATTAAGTGTCAGTACTAGCCGCTCTACTCATGCCTTGGAAACAGGGGAAGCCAAGCTGTGGAGTTTGCTGGTGGGAGTGAATCAATATCAAGACGCTCGGCTACCTTCGCTGAGTTATTCTGCCTCTGATTGCCAAGGATTGACAGAAGCGCTGGCAGAAGCAACTCAAGGATTTCCACGCAAGGAACCGATCGCGCATCACGATTTCGCGACTCATCCACCCACACTAGAGGCAGTGCGGCAGAGTTTAGAACAAATTGTCGCAGCGGCTCAACCTCAAGATACAATTTTGCTTTACTTTTCCGGTCATGGAGTTTTAGATCGGGAGACGGGGCAAGTCGTTTTATGTTTGGCAGATACATCGAAAGATAACCTACTGCAAACAGGTTTGAAGTTGCCAGATGTATTAGAGCTATTGCAAAAGAGTCAAGTTCATCGCCAAATGCTATGGCTCGATGCTTGTCATAGTGGGGATCTCACTTTGCGGGGAGCTAAAGGTGAAGTGACGATAGAACAACCAGAACTGAACCCAGCACAGCAATTGATGGAGGTATTGAGGCAACGAGCAACTCAAAGTCGGGGCTTTTATGCCTTATTGTCCTGCGATCGCAAGCAAAGGTCTTGGGAATTTCCCGAACTGAAGCATGGGTTATTTACTTACTACCTGATGCAAGGATTAAGGGGGGAAGCCGCCGACACTCAAGGTGTGATTGATGCGGATGGGCTGTATAAATACGTTTATCACCAAACTATCCAATATATAGATCGGTTAAATCACCAACTGCGGCTGATGAATCAGCAAAAGCGCAGCCGAGGAGAACTAGATTTACACCCAGAATACCCTTTACAAACCCCGAAGCGAATTGTAGAAGGGGTAGGAGAACTCGTTTTAGGGTTAAAGGTAGACGAACGCATCCCACAACCAGTCAAACACAGCCGCCGCGCTTTGGTATGCGATGGTTTTGCCGATAGTAATGCCGTTTATGCTTTCAGTCGAGCTTTACAAACAGCTGGAAATTTTGCCCTAGAATATTTTCCCCAGTCCGGTAAAGCATGGACGGATGCCAGATATGCCATTCAAAGCTGTTTGCGATCGCCCGTTTCCTCCCAAGAACCAGAAACAGTTTTGTTATACTTGCGCGGTAGAATGGAGGCGATCGCAGATGGGGAAGCTTGGCTTGTTATAGGCGACAGTCTGCGGCTAAGTCGTTCTTGGTTGCAGCAAGAGTTACGCCGTAGTGCAACAGCACGACAAATTATTCTTCTTGATTTTCTGGGTACAGAGCGCTCGTCAGCAACACTGCAAGAGTGGATCGAAGAATTACAGCTCAGTGGTGGAAAACAGTGTATTATCGCTGCTGCACCCTCCGATCGCGCGCCAGAGCAATTTACTCATGCTTTGCTAGAAACATTGGCAGCAAAGGAACCATCCTCACCTTTGTCAGTAACAGCATGGATGGATGAATTACAGCAAAAGTTAGAACGAATGGGAATGCCATTGCACCTGTGGCTGTCAGAAACTGCTAGTGAGATAGAAGTTTTTCCGCCAACGACGTTGACAGCAACAAAATTCGTTCCATCGCCACCAAAACCACCACGGATCGAAAAACCTGCTGTCAGCCACTCTACGCCCAAAGTGCAGCCACCAGCAGCCGCCGCCAGTCCTCCTCCAGCACCCGCACCAGCAACACCATTACCGGCGAAAGAATATTTTTCACAGCAATACGCTCAGTTAGAAAAAATTTTGCGGGAACTGGTAGGACCAATTGCTCCTACCTTACTCTCTCAGGTGGCAACTCCAAATTCTCAACCGCATCACTGGGTAGAAAATTTGCTGCCAATATTATCACCGCAGCAACAAAATCAATTGCGTCAACAATCGATCTCCTTATTACAACAAATCCCAGGATCGCAACCGCAAACGCGATCGTCATCTTGTGCTACAAGTTGGCAACACGAAACTTTGTCAGAAAATTTTATTCATCAATGCGAGCAAGCTTTATCTGCCGCGATCGGTCCCATTGCGACTTTCTTAATCCAAAATACAATTAAATCGCAACCACAAATTTCGCGATCGGAATTAATCGAAATATTAGCTACCGCGATTCACGATCCTCTGCAAGCAGCAGCCTTCCGCCGTCGATTATTGTAGCTTCTATAGAGACGTTCCACGGAACGTCTCTACATCGTCATGACTACACGGAAGCGAAGTAAACTTTGGATTTTGTGGGGTCAGGAGTCATGGTTTTATCCCCAGGCTGCCAACCAGCAGGACAAACTTCATCTGGATGGCTTTGAACGTACTGAATTGCTTTCAACGTCCGTAGAGTTTCTTCAACACTACGACCGAAGGAAAGGTTGTTAATCGTGGCGTGTTGGATAACTCCCTCTTTGTCAATTAGAAATAGACCGCGAAGAGCAACACCCGCTTCTGGATCTAAGACATTGTAAGCAGCACTAATCTCTTTCTTGATGTCAGAAACAAGAGGATAGTTGAGGTCGCCAACGCCACCTGACTTGCGATCTGTTTGAATCCACGCTAGGTGGGAGAATTCGCTATCTACAGAAACGCCGAGGACTTCGGTATTAACTGCCTTGAATTCCTCAAAGCGATCGCTGAAGGCAGTAATCTCAGTGGGACAAACGAATGTAAAGTCTAGAGGGTAGAAAAATAGTACGACATACTTGCCACGATAGTCAGATAGTTTGATAGTCTTAAATTCCTGATCTACTACTGCTGTGGCAGTGAAGTCTGGAGCAGGTTGTCCAACACGGAGGCATCCTTCACTTGCGTAACTTAGTGGCATTAACCAATTCTCCTTTGATGTGTCTACTATTTGGCAAATTTAGGGAAAGCTAGTTGAGATTCACCCTTACGCTTATAGGCAAGTTCTCGGCTTTCCGTACAGTTGATTTTTACGTTACGTAACAAATATATCATAGTCATAACGATTTTGAGTAGCAATGGGCAATCTAGATACAAGAGAATGGCTGCTGACGAATGGGTTGGGTAGTTTTGCCTGCGGTACGGTAGCGGATGCTCGGACTCGAATTTATCACGGCTGGTTGATTGCTGCCCTCACTCCTCCTAGTCAGCGTACCCTTTTACTGTCCCATCTAGATGCCAGTTTAGAAGTTTCTGCTCAAGTCTTTGCTCTATCGACAAATTTTTGGGGTGGTGGCACAGTCGAACCAACTGGCTACGAGCTACTACAAAGTTTTGAGATCGAACCAGTACCAACCTGGGTATGGGGTGCGGATAATTGGCAACTGTCAAGACAATTGGTAATGCCAGGTGAGGGAGCAGGGACGAGTTGGGAGCAGGGAGACAAGGGAGACAAGGGAGAGGGGGGAGACAAGGGAGACAAGAGAGACAAGGGAGACAAGGGAGACAAGGGAGACAAGGGAGGAAACACCAACTACCAATTACCAATTACCAACTACCAATCGTTTAACCACCGAATCTTAATTCAGTACCAATATCAGGGACAAGAGACAGCTATTTTGCGATTGCGTCCGGTAATTGCCGATCGCAAGTTTCACGACTCACAACGGGAGGATGAAGATCTACAATTTTCTCAATTAGTTGCCGAGAGTTCTGTTTGCCTGCAAGCCGTAAAATCGGGACGTGTAGGCACGTTATGGCATTTACACTGGACGCAAGGGGAGTATCAACCAAATGGCGTATGGTACTGGAATTATTTACTACCAGAAGAGACAAAACGGGGACTGAGCGATCGCGAAGATCTGTACAGTCCTGGCTATTTCACAATCAATCTCAAACCAGGCACAACCGTCACCCTAGAAGCAAAAGTAGGACTGCCAGAATCTCCTTTAACCGATGATGATTTTGAAAAAGCGATAGAAAGTCGAAATTCAAAATTCAAAAGTCAAAAAACAGGAGTCAGGAGTCAGGAGTCAGGAGCCAGAAGTAATTTTTCTCCCCCAACTCCCCCAGCTCTCTTCAGCGACTCCCGACTCTCGCAATTACTCCTCAAAGCCGGAGAACAATTTATTGTCTATCGTCAGTCAGTAGCCGGAGCAACGATAATTGCTGGTTATCCTTGGCTGGAGGACTTTAGTAGAGATGCATTAATTGCTTTGCCAGGATTAACACTCTCGACGGGACGGTATGACTTAGCAAAAGAGTTGTTGGGAACGTTTGGTAAATATTGCTGTTGCGGTTTAATGCCAGATTGTTTGTCAGATGGCGATCGCGAACCTACATATCACAATGTTGATGTTTCGCTGTGGTGGATTGAAACTTTGGGTCTTTATCTAGAGGCTAGCCAGGACTGGGATTTTTTAGCGACTCAATATCCGATCGTGCAGCAAATCTATAAAGCGTTTACAACTGGAACGAAATACAACATTCAAGTTGATGTGGCTGACGAGTTAGTCATTTGGGATGCGGCTGATGCGGCGCTGACTTGGATGGATGTAAAAATTGACGGTCAACCTGTCACGCCACGTCAGGGTAAGCCGATAGAAGTCAATGCCCTGTGGTACTCTGCTTTGTGTTGGGCAAGTCTTTGGGCAGAACGGCTCAGTCTTACTCCTGGGGAGAATGTGGAGCGTTTGAGCAACCAGGCACGACGATATACTCAGCAAGCACACAAGGTCAAAACCTCGCTACAAAAGTTTTGGAATCCTACCCTTGGTTATTTGTACGATGCGATCGCGCTCGACGATCGCCTCAACAATCAAATCCGTCCTAATGCCGTTTTAGCTCTATCTTTACGCCACTGTGCTTTTAGCGAAACTCAAGGACAGAGAATACTGCAACTAGCAACCCGCAGCCTACTAACTCCCTATGGCTTGCGTAGTCTTGCTCCGAGCGATCCTGAATACATTGGCAGCTATGCCGGAGCGCCGCATCAACGCGATCGCGCGGCTCATCAAGGCACAGTTTGGAGCTGGTTAATTGGTGCTTACGTGCGTGCTTGGCAGCGTTTTTATCCCACGCAACCGCTACCGATTGACTGGCAACCAATGCTAGTTCACTTACAACACCAAGCTTGCCTCGGCTCTATTTCCGAACTTTTCGACGGCGATCTACCACACACTCCCCGAGGGGCGATCGCCAAAGCTGGCGCTGTTGCCGAACTGATTAGACTGTTATGAGATAGTAATTGGTAGTTGGTAGTTGGTAGTCGATCGATCGCCGATCGCTGGTCACTGGTCACTGGTCACTGGTCACCGATCGCTGCTGTCCCGCCACCATGAACTGTACCATCTGGCATTACTGCACCTTTGAGGGTGACACCATTGATTTTGGCGTGAAGTATGTTTGCTTTGTATAGCCTCGCTCGACAGAGATTGGCACGGTTGAGGTTAGCACCTAGCAAATTCGCTTCTTCAAGATTGGCTTCAATTAGATTTGTCCCTTCCATGTTTGCCTTTTGCAAGTCAGCTTGACTCAAGTTCGTTTGAACTAAGTTTGCTTGCAATAAGTCTGCCTGTTTGAGTTTGGCTCGATGCAAGTTTGCCCCAACTAATGTAGCGCGTCGAATGCTAGCTTGAATCAAGTTTGCCTCTTGTAGGTTTGCATGACTAAAATTAGCTTTATAAATGTCGGCTCCCTGGAGGTTAGCTGCTTCTAAACAGGCTTGCTGACAGTTTACCCCTATGAGGTCTGCCATGTAGAGATTAGCCCCCTTCATGTTTGCTTCTTTAAGAAATGCTCCTCTCATATCAGCGCCACTAAGGTTGGCATATTCCAAGTTTACGCCAGCAAAGTTGACAAAAGCGAGATTGAATCCACTTAAATTTGCGCCTTGTAAATCTGGAACGAGTTCTCGATTTTGTTCGCGCCAATCGTTCCAGGTTACAACTCCTTTTTGCAGCCATGCTAAATGCTCTGGTGAAGACTCCGCGATCGCATCTTCTGATGAATGCGGCGTTGGCTTGTTCGTGGATAGTTCAACTGACAGCCCCAATAAACTGTCAATCTTTGCCCGTAGCTCCAGTAGTGCTTTACGATCTAATAAAGTTAAGATATCTTGGGCAATGGATTGCAGCGTTACAGCAGAGGGCTGTACGGAACTAGGCTGCTTTTCAGTCATACTATTGTTTACATAGGAATTGCTTCTCACTTATCTTTCCCAAATTTCTCACCATCTGTAGCAGAGTCAGTCAAGAAGACAAAAGTTTGAGGGGCAGTTTTTTTGACGTGACTTACAGCAAAACAAAAAATTCTGCGATTAAACCCATCCCTACACAAGTTAGAAGTCAAAAGAATATTGATGCAGATTAAGTTTGCTACCTCAAATCTCGATATATCACGATGCTTTCCGGTGATGGTGCAGTTGCGATCGCATTTGACAGAAGCAGAGTTTGTTAACCGCGTGCAACGCCAACAGCAAGCTGGTTACTTTCTAGTCTACGTCGAGAAAAACAATTCAATTAAAGCCGTAGCTGGGTGTAGATTGATGGAAACATTAATTGATGGGCAGCTACTTTATATTGACGATCTCATCACTGATACATCCGAGCGTTCTCAGGGTTATGGTAGTGCCTTAATTGATTGGTTGATAGAGTATGCTAAATCGCAAGGGTGCGTTTCGCTACAACTCGATAGCGGCGTACAACGTGCTGCTGCCCACAAATTTTACTTTAGAAAAGGGCTGACAATTAGTTCTTTTCGTTTTAAGAGAAGTTTACAGTGAAGAAACGGAGCGCACGAGCAGGGAGCGCACGAGCAGTGACCAACAACTATCAACCACCCATTACCCATTACCCATTACCCATTACCTTTTGTAAATATCATAATATGTTGTGATGGTAAAACATCTTTTGTTGTCTGCCATTGCAAACCGATCGCTTGCATCTCTTTGCGGGCTTGTTTTTGGGTCATTTTATGTAAAGTTTTGATCGGAATAAATGGATTTTCTCGGCGATATTCAACTAGTACCACTCTTCCGGCTGGCTTGAGAGATTTTACTAATTTTTTCATCATTTCGTTGGGATGAGAAAATTCATGATAGGCATCTACCATCAAAGCTAGATCGATACTATTTGTAGGTAAGTTAGGATTGGCGATCGCACCTAAAACAGGTTCTACATTTGTGATTTTATTTTCTTGTTTGAGAAACTCAATTATGTCTAACATTTCTGGTTGAACGTCAACAGCAAATACTTTACCTTGAGGTACGACTTTTGCTAGTCGAAAACTAAAATATCCCGTACCAGCACCAATATCTGCTACCACATCAGTAGGTTTTAAATCGAGAGCGGCGATCGCTTTTGTTGGTTGTTCTTCCCGTTCTCGACTTGGACGTTCTAGCCATAAACTTCCTGTATGTCCCATCACTTTAGCAATTTCCCTACCCAAGTAAAACTTACCTATACCATCCGCACTCGGAGAACGATATTCATAAACTTTTGTATTTATTGGATTAGATTGTGTTGCTACATCTGCGGCGGCGCTACTAACATTAAATCCTAGACAACAGACAATTAAGCACAGTCCGCAAGTGATGCGTAAAAATGATGAAATACGTGTTTTCAAGTGCATTTTTATGAGTTGTAATTGGTCATTCGTCAC
Organism: Chroococcidiopsis sp. CCALA 051; assembly: GCF_003015105.1. NCBI lineage: Bacteria > Bacillati > Cyanobacteriota > Cyanophyceae > Chroococcidiopsidales > Chroococcidiopsidaceae > Chroococcidiopsis > Chroococcidiopsis sp. CCALA 051. Next base: position 9,229 of record NZ_PYCI01000154.1, read on the forward strand.
TCGTCATTTGTCATTCGTCATTTGTGCGTAGCTAGTCACCAGATTTTTATCTAGTCACTAGCCACTAGCCACTAGTCGCTCTCTACTGATAACCGTTCACTATCTCCGTGCTTCTAATTTTTTGACTCTTGCCTCTAATTGATTGACTTGCTGTTTTGTTTCGATCGCTAATGTTGCTAGGTTATCAAAAGATTGTAACTGACTTAGGTTATTGCGATCGCGTCTGCGATTATCTGTATTAGGCGTTCTGGGAAGATTGGGTCGAGAAGTACGATCTATTTGACTTTCTAGGCGATCGAGTCTTGCTTCTAAGGTTCTAAGGTCGAATTCTAATGAGTTGAAGCGCGAATCTGATTGTTGAGATAATGCAATTCTAGGGATAAAACCAATCGTCAAAAATATACTAATCAAACCAACTAAGAGCGGCAATAATATTTGTCTAAAAATACGATTATTGTTCAGCATAGTTTATATAAATCGAGCAAAAAAAGTGTCATCAGTCATTTGTCTATTGACTGATGACCGATGACCGATGACCAATTACCAATTACCAATTGTTAATTACAGTCTAACGAAAATTCCCAGGATTTAACCGCGAATGGGAGCTATTTTGCTTGACTTGTACGGCATCGTCAAGTTTTGCTCCAGTGCCACCATCCTTTGCATCTAAGAAGGGTTTGAGGTTAATATTCTTAGTATTAGTGCGTTTTTTTCCACCCAAAGCTTCACGACCCATGTTGATGAGATCGCTAATTTCGCTCTGTCTTCCTCGGTAGGTACTGACTGCATCAGTTTGCTGTCCGCTATCAGCTACGGTGAGGTTTTCAAAGACGCGATCGCGAGTTGATATAGGGTCTTGTCCTGGTGGTACGGTAAAAACAATCCGACAGGACGAGTCTCTTTCTGTCGTGACGCAAACAGTGTTGTAGCTATTTTCTACCCCTGTGGTCATTTCTAACAAACCATCGGGACGGTAAGATTCTAAACGACGAGCAATTTCGTTACAACGTCTTTGAGAATTCCAACCACCACCCATATTTGATGGTTTTGCCCACTCAAAGAACTCTCCTGGCTGGCTTTCTGGCTGGTAAACTACAGTGTACTCGCCATTTACAGTCTGACAGCTAAACCGCGTCGCTCTCGTAACGGGATCTGAACTGCCAGGATTGCGGCGGGAAGTAGGTGTAGTATCGCCGTCTGTATCTACGACAACATCGCGATCGCGGTTGGTCGAGCGACTATTGCGATCGCTAGAACGAGAATTATCTTGAGCTATTATCATCCCTTGGCGGGGAAAAGCCATTGCAGTTTCATGTGCTAATAGCAAGGCTAACCCCATTGATAAACTCAAACCTCTTAACAATTGCAATTTAAAAGTTTTTGCAGACATGAAAAATAATCCTCAAGCTTAACCCTGCTGCCTCTAAGTTATCTACCTTAAGTCAGTGATGTATCTAGTGCAGGAAAGATTGTTTACATTTATCGATGATGCTTTTTCTTAGTTATCAGTTCCTTCTGAATCAAAATTTTTTCCACCCTTGCTTTCATTTCGGCATGACGCGCTACTCCCTCGTAGGTATAACGGTTGTAGCCATTACGTTGAATCAGTTCTTCGACATAGCGAATGCGATCGCCTGTTGGGGGGTGAGAAGATAACCACGCTGGCGGTTCTCCCCTTTTGTCTTGTTCTTTCAGCGTCACTAACAGATCGCGTAAACCATCAGCTGCATAGCCGCTAGCTGCAATTAATCTTGTCCCTAAAGCATCTGCTTGGCGTTCCATATCGCGACTGTATCTCATGGCAAAAATGTTCGTTACAGTTCCACCATAGGGAATATATTGAGTCACATTCGCCAGTAAATTGCCTTCAGCTGCCAACTGAAACCCATGAGAAAGAACGGCGTGAGATAATTCGTGTGCCAGTAATCCAGCCAACTCTGCTTCAGATTCAGTTTTGGCGATCGCACCTGCATTCACAAATACTTTTCCCCCTGGTAAGGCAAAAGCATTTAAATTATCGTCTAATACAACGTAAAACTCATATTGAAAATCGTCGCGACCTGTGACTTTAGCTAGTTTTTGTCCAATTTCATTCACGTAATCAACGACTATTTTGTCTTCTACCATTGGTAACTGTTCTCGCGCATCTTTGGCGATCGATTTACCGATGGATGATTCGCCCCGCAACAGCATTGAGCCTGTTTGCAAAGCTGACAGCGGACCTAATAGACTACCTGTAAGGGCATATCCTGCAATCCCAGTAATGACATTGGCGATCGCATTTCCTCGTAACTTGCGGCGCAGATGTCGCGTATAATTTTCTAAATGTACATCGGCTAGTTGAGTAAATTCTGCGGTGCTAGGTTGGTTGGGATTGAGAATTGCAAATCTTCGCGCGGCGATTGAGGCTTCCATCCATTTTTTTTCAGCAACGAAGGCTTCGATTTTGGCTTTGACTAACTCCGATCGATCGGGATAAAGGGATGTTGCTCGTTCCAAAACATCGATCGCTTCTTCAGGATGACCTTGTTTATTGAGTACTGCTGCCAGTTGCAGATGTCCGGGGATAAATTGGGGATACTGTTCTACTAATAATCGTAGAGGAACCAAAGTTCTCGTTTGCAGATTTTGAGCGATACCTGCTTCTGCTTCCCGCCAATAAACCTTGCCTGCTGGTGATAGTTGAGTCGCATCAACAATTGGTTCTGGACGCTGTTTAACTTCTATAGGGGTGGTAAAAGGCTCTTTGACTTCTCGATAGAGTTTTTCTGCTTCTGCGTGCTGTCCGGCTTGATGCAAACGATCCGCTTCAATTAGTTTTTTTCTCTGCTCGATAATTGTGGCAAGGCGGGAGGCACTGGTTTCGAGTTCAAATGTGGGTGGTTCCCCTGGTTGTGGTTGCGTGGGGGTATTTTCTGTTGGCGCAGGGGGTATCGCTATAACTGGCGTTCCAGAGACAAGCAAAGCTGCATTTAAAGCGATCGCCAGTCGAGTCCAGGCGGGTTTCATAGGGTATTTGTCCGAGTGTGGGAGTGTAGATAATTTTTAGTCTATAGTTGTTGTCAGACTTTAGGCGATCGGGACAAATATTTTTCTCAACGCTCGCCACAAAAAGGCGAGAATCGCTAACCACGGTACTAACAATATGACGCTCAGAACTTTAAGCGAATGAGTACTCCTCAAGACTTCTCTAATTTGATTGAACGTGGTTTTCAAATCTCCTTTGCTCAGCGCTCGAAACGCAAGTTTAATTCCATACTTGCCACATTCTTCTAATGCTTGTTTGGTTAGTTTCCAGCAGAGGTGAGAGGGAAGCAAGCGATCGAATGTTTTTATCACACGTCTAGCACAGACTAAGTTATATCCTGAGGATAGAACAGTAGATGTAATGGTATTATTATGTACTCTATAAAAAGCTAGCACTTGTGGCTCAAACCAAACTTTATAATTAACTGCTATCCTAATCCACATCTCATGATCCGCAGAACTCTCCATTTGAGAATTAAATTTTCCTAGCTTTTCATAAACCTCTTTTTTGACAGTAACAGCAGGAGGATCGAAAAGAGAACTAATAGCAATTTTTTCAATAAAGTTGGGGATTATTCCTGCTTTTTTTCTATGTAAGCGGGAAATATATTTTAGCCGACGACCTATCTCATCTATATGTTGGTGGCGACAGCAAGCTGCTCCAATTGCAGAATTAGTATTAAAACCGATTTCCATCCGATGATAAAATCCAGCTCCAACAATATCGTCATCATGCAAAATATGTATGTATATTCCTAGCGCTCTTTCTATGCAAGTATTCCAATTTGTATAAATATCTACTGTCTTTGGCTGACAATAAAAACTAACTTTACCTTTGTATTGAGAAACTATGCTCTCGATCGCTTTATTAATCGAACAGTTATCTACTACTTCTATTTGAAATCGATCAAATTCTCGTTCTGATATTTGAGCTAATACGCTCTCTATTGCTGCTGATAAATATCTCGATCGCTCATAAGTTGGGATCATTATCGACCAGATTGGTCTTCGATTGGTTTCTGGTGTCATCTCAACTTTGATTTTGGTTAAAAATTAGTTGTATAGCTTTATATCGATTGCCGGATATTATACGCATTAGCGATCGCGCGGGCTGTTTTGCACATTACACAAAACCTGCTAAACTCATAACGACTTTGCTTTAGTACGAATGCCGATTCTGCATACCTATGGCGTTCCCGATTTTGAAAAAAAGCGATACATTAATAAATAAGTATTTACATTAATTAATACTTCTGTTAATTTTTTGAAATCTTTGACAAACTCAGCGCAACATCTGCACCATGTCTACAACCACCTTTTTAGCTACCATACTCAAACCCAACACTAGCCCTAACTTCTGGTCGCAGACTGCTTGGGCTGTCCTGCGTGCTGTCGTAGGGATTGTTATGATTCATAATGGCTTAGACAAACTGGGTAATATCGAAAGCTTTTCTCAAGCTTACGTTGAGTACATTGGTTTACCCTTCCCGATCTTTTTCAGCTACTTAGCTGCATTAACCGAAACAATCGGTGCGCCACTGGTAGCGATTGGCTTTTTGACCCGTCCAGCTGCTTTTGGTTTGTTCGGAACCATGTGTGTAGCGATGTACCATCACATCTTGGTTGCTGGTTTAAATCTGTCTTATTTAGAACTCTCTGCTGTTTATGCAGTTTGCTTTCTCTTCTTCACCATCAATGGTGGTGGACTATTCTCCACAGATGCTTTGATTGCTAACTGGCTCGATGCTAGTGCTTTCTCTATGCAAGCGAAGCGGATTATGCGCTTAGAAAAAGCTTATCAGGCTCAGAGTGTGGCGGAAATGGTCAGTAAGTAATGAGTTGTGAGTCGTGATGGAAGATTGGCAACTTGCGATCGCCATTCACTCTACGATTTAGGGAAGGAAGCGATCGCTTCTTTCCCTAGTTTTTGTATTTTTACAGCAACCCTCAATCGTTTATGAAGAGCTTGTACTACAGTCACCATTAGTTATTGACAAATGACCAATGACAACATATGAGGGTGCTCTATCTCAATAGTCTCGTTACCCTAATATCGTATTCAATACCTTGTGGATGGTCGCTTCTAGCCTGCGCTCTAGCGAGGCGATCGACTTTATCTTTGGACTCTGCATCGATTTCGTAGCGTGCTGTTTCGCTTCTGCAACTAGCACTTGTCATTTCTAAGCATTCTTTGATATCTACCAATACTTCATAAGTGTGCATCGTTTGAGAACCTCCTCGTTCGAGATGCAAAAGGTAGGAATTAAGTTCAGTATAGGAAGCTACGGAGTTCCTGTCTCTTATACACA
>NZ_PYCI01000155.1:0-14491 GCF_003015105.1 Chroococcidiopsis sp. CCALA 051
GGACAAGGGAGAATTCACGCATTCACGCATTCACACCCCACACCCCACACCCTACACCCTACACCCCACAACGCCAGTTTGCTCAACGGGGGGCGACGAAGTCCGCGATAGCGCCACACCCCACACCCCTTTTTCACGCACCACGCAACTACCAACTACCAATTACCCATTACCCATTACCCATTACCACCAAAACCGAATTCTGATTGAATCTGCCACTTTTTGCCGTCGTGTCGCAATAGCGTTAAACAGCTAGCCGTAAACTCAAAGTAGAGTTGTCGCGGCTGAAATTCTTGCCATGCTAAGCGAAAGTTTTGTCTGGTTAAGTCTTTAAACCCTACCGTCATGTGGGGTGCAAAGGGGCGGGTTTTGGATATGCGATCGACAATTCCTAATTTTGCTGCTAATTGTGCCATCAAATCGGCTTGTAAGGTCAGTAATTCAGCCGATCGCACCACGTCTATATAGATGACGCGCGGAGGGAACGCTGCAAAACCATTGAGCGTAATTGGAATTGAGGCGCGATCGCGAGCAAACTCTTGCAAACACTCTTCTAAAGCGGAAGCGGGTGTATTCGCATTTAACCACCTAAACGGAGGTTGCAAAGTTATGTGGGGTGGAGATTTTAGGGCGGCGCGGCTGTGATACTGCGTGGCAAAATATTGTTTAATCTGGGTGGCATCGTCTTGAATATCTAGTGGAGGTAGTAGAGCAACAAAGAATAAACTGGTTTCGGTATTCAAGGTTGTTTGAAATGTACTTTAAAGTTATGTGAAGTTAAAATTTTGGCGATCGCAGTTGAAAATACTAAATGTTACATATTCATATTTAAGTTTAGAAGTTTAGAGGATGAGCGTGAATGCCTTGGTTTGTCAAGATTGAAAAAGGCATAGTTGACAAAACTATTTTTGACCAACACGTACCCGCCCATAAAGCTTACGTTCGCGATTTAATCGATCGAGGACACCAAGCCAAAACTGGTTATTGGGGGTGTTTGGGTGGCGGAATGATGCTGTTTCAGGCAAACTCCATGACTGAGGCTGAAGCAATTGTGGCTCAAGACCCACTCGTAAAATCTAGTTGTGTTAAATACGAACTATACGAATGGCGGATTGTCGTTGAATGATAATCGGTAGTTGGTAGTTGGTAATGGGTAATGGGTAATTGGCAAGAGGTATTTTCACGTACCACGACACGACTTAATTGCGGAGGGAACCTCCGCAACCGCCCACTTCACCACTTACCACTCACCACGCACTAAAAACTGCTATGATGAAAAAGACTCGGATCTACGCGATCTCAACGCCCAAACCTTGTCAGAACCGGAAGGTAGCAGCAATACGGGATGCTTGTGATAGGCGTGGTCTCCGAGTCGCCTAGTTTATGGGAGCAATTGCAGCCATGCCTGGTTTAGGGGATATCGTGCAAAAAGCGTTTTATCTCGGCGTTGGATTAGCTTCTTATGCCAGCGAGAAGGCGACAGGTAAGCTAGCAGAACTGCGATCGCAGGCTCAAAAACTGGCAGACGAGCTAGTAGCGAAGGGTGAGATGACCGCTGATGAAGCAAAGCGGTACGTGGATGATTTGATGAGGCAAGCTCAACAGCCTCCAACTGAAGTAGATGGTGGTAAAGCTTCTAGCGAACCGCGTCGGATTGAAATTCTGTCCGATGATGAAGAAAATCCCACAACCCCAACGACTCAAACTGCTGGCGATGATAATGTAGATCGGTTACGCGAGCAGGTACAAAAACTGCAAGATGAACTCAGACGACTGCAACGGGAATAGATAGATTAGATTATATGACCCACGAGTTTGTCGGTCGTTAATTAATATTTATTTCGATTCGACTGCGATCGCCTTGAATAACCGTTCAACATAGAATTTTTAGATCTATAAGTAAATAGATTGCGAAATAGATTGGACAGTTAAGTGCTATCCAACTTTATTCAAACATCAAGATTGAGACTGCAACTAGAGTGGATCGCCCCCATAAAACTATGGAAAAGTGGCAAAAAGATTTCTTGGAATTGATCGAAACGGCAGTGGACGAAGTAGAACGGTTGTTTCTGGAAGTGACGACAACTGTGGAAACTCTGTTTGAGCTATCGGGAGAGTTTTCCGAGCATCTCCACAATACGATCGTTACCGAGGTCGAGCAATATCTAGCCGATTTAAATGACGATGTGGATCTCGATTCATATTGGCATCTGGATGACTTGATGGACGATTCGGAAATCTCTTTTCCTTATTCAGTCGAACCTACTCCACAACAACATCCCGCTTGTATGGGTTGCCAGCATTACCACGGACAAGTTTATGGTGGCAATCTCATGGTCTGTGCCATGCATCCCTACGGTTGGGACGATAGCAATTGCCCGGATTGGGAAGCAGAAGAGTTTGAGTTTTAAGTGTAATATTGTATTACAAAGAACCCAAAATTTGAGTCAATCTTGAAACCTTCCCCCGATCTCACATCACAGTCAGCAGCAGAAATGTCAGTAGAGGAAATCAAGTACGGCGAACGCCAGATTGCCGAGGGAAAGCTAATTACATTTCCCAACCCACGGATCGGACGACGGTACGAGATTCACATTACTCTGCCGGAATTTACCTGTAAGTGTCCTTTTTCTGGCTATCCTGATTTTGCCACGATTAACATTACATACGTCCCTGACGAACGGGTAGTGGAGCTAAAAGCTATTAAACTTTATATTAATAGCTATCGCGATCGCTACATTTCTCACGAAGAGAGCGTCAATCAGATTCTCGATGACTTTGTAGCAGCTTGCGATCCTTTAGAAGCCCATATCAAAGGTGATTTTGCCCCCCGTGGTAACGTACATACAGTTATTGAGGTACACCACCAAAAGTCTGCTTAATTACCAGATAGAGCCTGGAGTAGATCTAATCCGCATTCTGACTTCTGGCTCCTGGCTCCTGCAAGAAAAATCTTTCCGCAGAATTGAGAAAATAAAGTTAAATAATGTTACTTTTGATGCAGTTCTGTAACTGACTCATTTAGCTTGCCATGCGTGGATTTCGGTATCTTCTGGGAATAGCGATCGCCTTCCTTGTCTTTGTCACCTTGCCTTTACCTGCTCAAGCTGCTAGTTCCGCAGCCATCCGAGCCTACGATGACGTGCAAGTTCAGACGAAAGATTATTCTGGTCAAAATTTAGTCAGAGCAGAGTTTAATAATACTAAGCTTGCAGAGGCTAACTTTAGTAGCGCCGATTTGCGAGGAGCAGTTTTTAATAGTGCGGTTTTGCGTAAAGCTAACTTGCACGGCGTTGACTTCAGCTATGGTATTGCCTATCTCAGCGATTTATCAGCAGCAGACCTGAGCGATGCAATTTTGACATCAGCCATGATGTTGCGATCGAATTTTAAGGGAGCAAAAGTGAATGGTGCAGATTTTAGCGAAGCCGTACTAGATCGAGAACAAGTCGTAGAGTTGTGTAAATATGCCAGTGGAGTTAATCCCGTCACTGGAGTTGATACCCGCGAGTCTCTAGGATGTTCGTAATGGAGTAGAGACGTGAAATTTCGCGTCTCTACAACTATAGCCATAGCCTGCTAGTCGTCTCCATCGTCATCATTACGGGTTTGAGGTGGAGGTGCAGTGGATTTAGCAGGCGATTGTGGAGTAACTATTTGTATTGGTGGAGAAATAGCATCAGGAATCTTTGGTATCTGCGGGACAACTATTTTTACTGGTGAAGAAACAGCATCAGGAATCTTTGGTATTTGCGGAGTAACTACTTTGACTTGAGAGGGTGCAGAATTAGGTGCTGGGTTAGGCGATCGCGGTGCAGTTGCTTGAGCTGGTGTTGTGGCTGGGCGCGATCGCGGTTTCGATGTTTGCGTTTGCACTGGCGCTGTAGCTGGACGCGCTTGTGGTTTCGATGTTTGAACTGATGTTGTGGCTGGGCGCGCTTGTGGTTTCGATGTTTGAGTTGGAGGTAATGTAGATTGAGGTGATGCTGTTGGTGCTGAAGGGACTACAGATTGAGGCGGACGCGCCGTGTAGTTTTGTAAAGCTAAGAAGGCAGCTACAGCAGAAGCACTGGTAGCGATCGCGGCTAGAACTCTAGAGATCGCATCCATTTTTTTGTACTTCAGCTCTATCTCCTTGTAGTTTTTCTCATTTTCATCGCTCATTGTTACTTAGCTCAAACTTACGTTTAGTTGTTAGTTTAAACTACATAACTGTTTACATCTACTAAGTGGTAGATTTTGCTGAAGTTGTGGTACTAATTTGATCTAAAATCTCCAACATTTCTCGCTCAAAAGCCACCTGCGCCCGATTGGTTCTACCACCAACGTAAAAATGACCGTCTTTTTCTAAAGCCCAAATTTGCGAGTGGGAAACATAACTCATCACAACTCCCAACATCAACAAGCCAAAACCTGCATAGACAATGGGAATTCCAGGGTCAGCTTTAATTTGCAAACCCGTGCTGCCAACCATCTCGACAATTCTCAGCGTCACACCGTTGACAGTGGTAGCCATTCCTGCCCGCAGGGTATCAACTAACTGACCTTTGGCATCATAAATCAATAGCGTTCCCTGTAAATCTTTTGCTAGCAGAGAAACGCCCTCACTCAAATCTGTTTTCGTGGGAATCCATGTTCCCCACAAACGACCGTTCCCGTTGGTATTTAAAGCTGCCATTGGTAATTGCAAGGTTGGACTATGATTAAATCGAATCCGAATTGCCGCAATACCCCAGTCGGTTTGATAAAAAGTTACGCCTCGGTAGCGAAAAGGTTGGTTGACAAATATAGTCTTACGTTTGACTTCTTGTCCCTGGCGATCGAGTGCAGATATATCCGAATAAAATTGGTCGATACTACCAGTAGGGGTGTAATCGATCCAAAAGCGATTGACTTTTAAAGCTAAATCTTTGGGAATTTGAGGTGCTGCTAGTGGTCCAGCATCAATGATGTTACGTATTTGAAAGCTTTCACCGCTAGGAACCATTTCTTGAGCGACAAAACCCGTCATGGCTCCCCAAATTGCCCCAGCTAAAATGATGACAATACCAATGTGAACGATAATTGGACCAATTCTTCCTGCAATACCTTTACGGGCATATAAGTTGTTTTGTTCGCCCTGAAAGACACGGTAGCGCTTTTGTTGCAACAGTTGCGTCAGAGAGGAAAGAGAAGCGTTGTCGAGTTCTGCACTCAAAGCCAATTTTTGAAACTGGCGGGGTTGGTCGTATAATTTCCAATTACGAGCAGCTTTAAGAGCGGGTAACTGGCGGGTAAAGCTACAGGCTGTGAGGCTGGTAGCAAATAGAATCAGTAACGATAAAAACCACCACGTACGATATACGTGGTCTAAGCCTATAGTTAAGATAACTTTCCAACTCAGGAAACCGAATAAAGCTGGGTCTGTAGGATAGTTAGCTTTGTAAAACTCGATTGATTGTCCTTGTTCTATTACCGTACCGCTAGCGCTAAAGAAGGCGATCGCTAATAATAAGACGATCGCCAACCGTAAATCTGTGAGGATGGGTAAGAGTTCTGCACGCAGAAATTTACCTAAATGCGATCGCGGTGTTGAATTAGTCGCAGAATTATCTAAAGTCATTTGTCGTTTGTCATTTGTCATTTGTCGTTTGTCATTTGTCATTTGTCACAATTAACAAACAACTATTAACTCAGTGGAATTCGAGATAAGAGCGAAAACACTCCAAATCCTACCAGTAACGCCCCACTCACAGGGGTAATCCACCCCGACCACTGCCGCAACTCTAACAACTTCTTAATGCTAGCGGTGAACGTACCAGCTAAGATCAGCGGTGTTACATAGCCTGCGGTGTATGCCAGTAACAACGCTGCTCCCAGAATGGTATTTTGTGTAGTTGTGACCCAGGCAAGGAGCGTTGCTAGCACTGGGGTGCTACAGGGAGAGGCGACTAAACCAAAGGTCAGACCGATGAGATAGGAGCGTACAGCTGGGGGAAAATCTTTAGAAATCCAATCCATCCCCCCAAACGATGGTAGTTGTATGGGTAAGGCTTCTAATAAATTCAGCCCCATCAAAATTGCGATGATGCTAACAATAATTGGCAGACCAATCCCAACTTGACCGTAAACTTTGCCTACGAGTGCCGCAACTATTCCCAAGGCTGCTAAAGTTGTGGCTAATCCCAACGCAAACCATGTTGATTGAGCTGCGGCTTGCCAGCGACTTTTAGTTTCATAACCACCAATGTAACCGATGGTGATGGGCAGCATGGAAAGCATACAGGGTGTGAGGCTAGTCAGCAACCCTGCTGTAAAGATAATACCTATGCTGACCCAGCCCAAATGAGATAACTGCTCGGCGACTAAGAGATCGGCAAATTGTTCGAGTTTGTAGAGCTGAGTTTGAATGGTTTCCAGCATGGACAGCTACGTGATGGAATGCTGACTATGCTTGCATTTTAGCTTAATTCATGCCTTTTCCTGGCGCTAGAGGCGATCGCCCGACTGGAAAAAACGCTAGCATACCACAATTTTTGCAATTATTTAGATTATCGTTAGATTGTTTTTGCAGTTTTGATGCATCTAGTTACAACAGTCAGAATCTCTTGCTATTTTGCTGAATAATTGACCTGATTTATTTTATTTTACGAATTGTAATTAAATCTAAATACTTCCTTAGTGAATATTCCGTAAAGTTGCGGATGTCCAGCAGATGTACGGAGGAATAATCTATTGGTTAGCCTTTACGATACACGGTTTCTTAATAAAAAATTTATGAATCATGACTTTAGATTGTTTAACACAATTGATATTGACCAACTAAAAATAATTTAGTCAAGCAACTTTATGAGTCAATCAAAACTCAATTACAATTTCAAATACGAGCTAGATATGTATTTATTAATGGTTCTGATTTCAGCAATTCTCTTCACCATTGGCGGTGTATTCATGAAGCTATCTGAAGGGTTATCTCAGCCTATCCCTACCTTATTGGTATACATCTTCTTTATTGCTGGAGCAAGTATACAGACTGTTGCCATGCGTAAGGCTACGCTAGGAGTAACATATATTGTCGTATTAGGATTAGAATCAATCCTAGCAGTTTTATTTGGGGTTGTTTTATTTCAAGAAAGTTTGTCTTACATCAATGTCATTGGTGTCAGTTTTATTGTTGCTGGCATGGGTTTTTTACAAGGTAAAAAATAGAGATTTTAAACAAACCGCTCTTGTTTTCGCTCTTGAAAAGGTACAATTTCTGCTTCGCTACTTTCTCGGGCGACACGAATTAGCAATCCAGCAATAATCAAACTTGTCATCATTGAATTTCCACCATAACTCATGAGTGGAAAGGGTAGACCTGTAGTCGGTAGCGCTCCTGTCGCTACACCAATATTAAGTAAAGATTGCCCTACCATCAATATCATTGCCCCGATCGCAACTAATCTAAAAACTGGATTGCGGGCATTAAACGCTACCAGTAAAGCCAGAGTTGCATAAACCATCAACATTAATAATAGTAAAAGGCAACCAACAAAGCCGAACTCTTCAGCAAAAATAGCAAAAATGAAATCGGTGTATTGAATTGGCAAATAAAATAACTTTTGTTGTGATAAGCCAAATCCCTTACCCCAAATTCCACCGGAACCAATAGCAATTAAACTTTGTACTAATTGATATCCATGCCCTGATGCATCTTGCCAAGGATTACGGTACAACATCAATCGCTTCATTTGGTACGGTCGCAGCATTGCACTCAGCGCCGCAGTTCCAACTCCTAATAATGCCGCAGGTACTAAGTAAAGATAGGGTATGGCTGCTGCTAGCGCTACTAACCATATACTCATACCACACAGAGCGGTCATACTCAGATTTGGCTGTAGTAAAATCCCCCCTAGCATCAAAATAAAAATTAATATCCAGAGAATACGATTTCCTGGGCTAATTTGATACCATCTACCAAAAATCTTCGCACTTTGGAGGACTAAAAATGGCTTGATCAATTCTGATGGTTGAATTGCTATAATCCTCAGATTCAGCCAGCGCATAGCACCATTCACTTTTATTCCCATTCCAGGAACAAAAATCAAAAATAGTAACCCTAGTAAAATCAGAAAGAACCAATGGGAGACATTTAAGATTCTTTTAAGTGGGGAATGGATGACGTAGTTAAATCCTAATAATCCAATAAATATCCATGCCAGTTGACGCTTGACATAGTAAAAACCATCTCCCATAGTTTCGCCTTCGACATAGGAAGCAGAAAAGAGAACCGCTAATCCGATGAATAACCAGAGAAAGGTCATCCAATGCAGTAATCTTGGCAGGATTGCCCATTGGGAAACAGGAGGGAAGAAAAAAGTGACGATCCGGCGTAGCAGCTTCACGGCAGCTATAGTTGTGTGAGGACAGTAGGAGTATAGCGGATGTTTTTGCAAAAGGGGCGATCGCGCTTTCAATCCGATACATATGTATAAAACTAGTAGGGGCGCACAACGGTGCGCCCCTACTAATTGAAACCTATGAAGAAAGCTGCAATTACAGCAAACCTGTATTCATTCCAGGCTTACCAGTAGCTAATTGTACCTTCACAATTTTGCCACCCATTTTCATGATCCGTTGCTGCTCGCGGAACCAGTTGTCGTAAGGAACCAGTTTGGTGAAATAGGTATTTTGTAATTCGCGCTGCGTCCGAATCCGAGTTTGGCTAGGGACGCAAGCTGTTACCTTAAACATCCGCATCGTTCAAAATCTCCTGTAAAGAATGTAGAAAATTTTTGATGTCAACTTATTCGAGTGCTTGTCAGTGCTGCAACGTTCTTACCGAATTAGCACTCTTTTTATTTACTACCCCTAATTCTCCCATAAGTTTCACTGCTATTCGAGAGCGCCAGGTAGATTTTCTCAAAAACTTTTTAATGACTTGACGTGTTAATGACTACACGTGTAATTTTTCTCAGTTAACAGCAATTCCTGACAACTCTGCACAGACGTTAGATGTAACGTCTCTACACTGTTAACTGAATTAATCGAAGGCTGGGAGTAAATCGTCAATACTAAAGCGCGATCGCTTATACTCTTAACGCTGAGTCAGACAGGCGATAGAACGTTCTAGCACTCACGACCGACTCCCAGACTTGATTTAGACGATTGCCTTAGTAGCCTGCGATCGCAGCTACTACTTTAAAGATCCAACTCTTAGCTCAAGCCAGAGCAGATGTAGTCGAAGTATACGCCCATTTCCTTACCAGCGTCGGGACCAGTCAAGCTAGCGGTGACTTCTTTCATCGCTTGGATAGCTTGTACAGTAGCGCCTACGGGTACGCCGAGGGAGTTGTAGGTTTCTTTCAAACCGTTGAGAACGCGCTCGTCGAGGATGGAAGGATCGCCAGCCAACATTGCGTAGGTGGAATAGCGGAGGTAGTAGTCGAGGTCGCGAATGCAAGCAGCATAGCGGCGAGTGGTGTACATGTTACCACCTGGGCGGGTGATATCAGAATACAGCAGGGACTTAGCTACAGCTTCCTTAACGATCGCAGCAGCATTAGCAGCGATGGTGGTAGCAGCACGAACTCGCAGTTCGCCACTTTGGAAGTAGCCTTTTAGCTTTTCCATAGCAGCGGTGTCCAAGTACTTACCTTGAACGTCTGAAGTGTTGATTACAGAGGTAATTGCGTCTTGCATTTCTTTGCTTCCTTATGTCACACGTAAAAAGATCGACAAGTAGACAAATGCTCTACTGCATAGCTCCGACGAGGTAATCGAAGTAAGAACCAGCTTCGCCAGCGTCTTCACCAGACATCATCGAGGTAGCTACGTTCTTCATAGCGCGAACGCCTTCTGCTACTGCTTCGATGGGTGTACCGAGGGATTTGTACATTTCGCGCACGCCAACAATCCCGATTTCTTCAATGGGAGTAACGTCGCCAGCTACAACTCCGTAGGTGATCAGGCGGAGGTAGTAGTCTAGGTCGCGCAAGCAGGTAGCGGTCATTTCTTGACCGTAAGCATTTCCACCAGGAGAAACAACGTCAGGGCGCTTCTGGAACAATTGGTCGCCAGCTTGCTTCACGATCCGCTCGCGATTGTCGGTCAATGCTTGAGCAATGCGCAGACGGCGTTCGCCGCTGGTAACAAAGCTCTTGATCCGATCGAGTTCGCCAGGGCTGAGGTAGCGAGCTTCTGCGTCGGCATTCACGATGGACTTCGTGACGATACTCATTTAACTGATTCCTCCAAAAAAATGAAACCAGGTTTATATATAACTGGTGTAATCGTGGGGGTGACTGATTGCCACTTCTGGATTTTACCGTAACCCAACAGCTTGTAGGCTATCAGAGTTATTTCGCTTCGCAGAAGACTTGCGCGATCGCATCTACACAAGTTGTTAATCTCAGTTACCTACCGCAAATATTTTGCGGCATTGCGTTCATCTTCTGATTCAGCTCTTAACAGTTTGTAACATTCTCTTTCAGAATTGGGACTGAAAAGAGGAGCTGGGGGCTAGGCGCTGGGGGTTAGAAATTGCAACTAGACTCTGCAATTTTTCGCAATCGGAATTAGATCCCCCTAAATCCCCCTTAAAAAGGGGGACTTGCGGATCTTGCTTCCCCTGAAAACGGGAACTCAGGAATCTATATAGTTCCTATTCCCCCCTTAACAAGGGGGGCTAGGGGGGATCTTCCCGTGTCAATTACCGCTGCCCGAACGACTGCGCTAACAACGAAGGAGATAGGTCAGACCAAGACTGCTTCACTAAGTCAGCCGCAGCCTTAACGCTACCCAGATAGTTACCAGCAGGGAGAGACGGATAGCGACGGTATGGCACTACGTCTTCGCCGAAGTACTGGGCATACTCTGGACTCTCTACCATCGCGTCTACAGCCGCTTTTAAGCCGCCCTCAGACAATAATTTGTTGTACTGTCTGATCTCACCCTGAGTTGCAGGTGCGCGTCCCAACAGGTGTCTGAACAGGAATTCAATCACCTTGGTGTTGGGATAGGGGGTATAGAAGCGACGACAGTAAATTTCGGAGCTAGCCAAGGCACGGATAAATTCGCGCACCGAGATTTCACCATTACGCAGTTTGCTCTCCAAGTCAGAACGACGGAAGTAAACGGGTACTTGACCGCTAAATACATCCATGACCTGACAGTAAATCGCGTTGATAACTTGGGCGATTTCCCCTTGGTTGGCTCCCTGTGTCATGCGGTAGATCCGCGCTGGTTTGCGGCGAGCTGTACCGACACCAACTTCTACAGATTGTCCGCGTCCGTCGTTATAAGAGCGACCGAGTTCGATAAATAGCGGCTTGCTCTTATCGACTTGCCGTGCTTTGGCTGCCATATCCGCGATCGCTTTTGCCATTAATGGCATATTTTCCGTTGCCATGCGCGGTTGTACTGGCTCGAAGCTGGGAACGACAATATCGTCATTCTGCTTCGTCAGCTGGTTGTATAGCTTCTCGGTATTCGGGAAGTTAGCTGCTGGCAAGGTGGGGAAGCGACGGTAAGGCACGTAGTATTCGCCAAATACCTGAGCGTATTCCGCACTGTTAACCATTGCTCCAACAAAGGCACGTAAACCTTGAGTTGCGAGGATTTGGTTATACTTGCGAATTTCAGCTTGGTCGATGGGGGCGCGTCCTAAGAAATGCTTGGTTCCCTGCTCGATAACCTTGGTGTTGGGATAAGGAGCGTAAAACTCTTTGAGATATAAGTTTGAGTTTCCTAACCCTTCGATAAATTCCTTAACAGTAATTTCACCATTGCCTAATTTGCTTTCTAGGGCGGTGAATTCGTTTTGGGCGATGTAGGGTTCGATGTCGCGCTCGAAGATTTGACGGTAAGCAGCACGGATAATCGTTTGTACGGCTACTTTGTCGCTGTTTTCTTCTAGCTTGAAGATCTTCGTTTGTTCCCGCTGCTTGGTAACACCTTGAGCCACGCGAATCTGAATATCTGGCTGCGTCCGCATTTCGGTAACAGCACCCAGTTCGACAAAGCGGGGAGTTTCTTCCTTATCGACTCTTGCGCCAACATCTTCGCGAATGCTACCAGTACGCAGCGATCGCAGTGCTTGACCTTGAGGTGTCAGATAGCGCTCGTATGGTACGGTATCTTCCCCAAAAGCTTCGCCGTATTCCGGGCTGTCAATAATTGCGTCTACCAGAGCGTAGAAGCCCTTCTTAGCACAAATATCGAAGTATTTGTTGTTTTCTTGTCTGCCATAAGTTGGACGACCCAACAGGCGGCGGTGAATGTATTCGATCGCCTTACAGACATAGAATGGTGTCCAATACAGCTTGCGGAATAGATCCGATTTAGCTAAAGCGCGGATAAATTCCCGTAGCGAAATTTCACCGTTTTCCAGTTTAATTTCAGCTACCTTCAACCGCTGTCCTTCATAGACATCCCGTCCGAATACCTGTAGGTAAGCGGCACGGATCACGGCTTGAGTCGAACTTTCCGAGAATCTAACGCTAGAAGTTGTAGGAGATTTTCTCCCACCCGTCGCTGGAATTTGATCCAAGCGGAAGACTTTCGCGCCCAAAGTGCCAGGGAATTCACCCCGCGCTCTCGGATTGCTGTTTTGGTTATTAATCCCTGGTCCTTGGTGGATCAAGATCCGCTTAGTATCTTTACCAAAAGGTGCAGGGCTGCTGCTAGGGTTGCGGGTTTCTTTCGGGAAGATTGCCCCAAACTGAATTTCTAACGGATCGTTACCAGAACCATACGGATGTTGGTCGGGTAGCGGTCTATTGTACGCCGCAAATGTCGTGATGAATTGCGGTACTTTGCGGAAGGGGGCGCTGTAATTGAGTAAGTCTTGTTGGGGACCCCAGTTACGACACTCTTGCGCTTCTTGACCCAGACCGCGAATATAAGGTACAGTCTCTTCCCCGAAGTAGTCGGAGTATTCCTGAGAATCTACCAGCGCGTCTATTAGTGCTGATAAGCCACCATTAGAAACAATCGAGAAATATTTCTGGACTTCTTCGCGAGAACTCGGACCCCGACCCAAAATGTGACGAAAAGCTAATTCCAGGGCGCGGCTGTTGATGAATGGCTCGTAAAATTGCTTACGATATAGGGGCGATTTTGCTAAGCGGCGAATAAACTCTTTCATGGAGATATCGCCGTTCTTAACTTGAGATTCCAAGTAAGAAATCGACTGGCTGTAAGCGCGGGTGATATCGCGCTCGAAGACTTGGCGATAAGCAGCTTTAACGATATCGTTCTTTTCCGCTGCCGATAGCCCTGGTTTCATCGCATACTTGGGTCGTCTTTCTGCCGCATTAAAGTAGATTTGTGGCAGTTGTAACCCTTGCTGGTCGGACGAAGGACGCTGACGCAGTTTATTAGAAGGTGTAGGGGCTTTAAATTCTGTAATCAATACGTCCATGTACTGAGCAACAATATTTGCTGCTTCAGGATTCTGGCGGAAATAAGACAGCGCCGATGCCCGCATTTCCTGCAATGCGACAATGGTTGCTTCGCCAGAACAGGCATTTTCAATGATCTCCCGCAGACCCCGCACGTTAACAGAGATAATATTTGGATCGCCAGCTACGATCGCATACGTCGCATAACGTAAAAACCACGACAAGTCCCGTAGGGATTTTTGCATGTTCCCAGGACCGTAGCGGGCAACGTTGATGGGGCGAAAACCAGGAGGTGTAGGACCACCGCCACCACCACCAGGACTAGCACTGAAAAGCGATCGCAATCCCTCTAAGAAACCGCCGCCCCGACTCTCAACGTAGGTGATAGTTCCTAACTGCATCCCTTGTTTGACATCAGGTACAGTTGCTGCCATCGCCATTTCTGTTTCTCTGGGTTTTTCCAGATAAGCCATTGGCGAACCACCGACAAAGATGCGGTTAGCGGCACGGGATACAATAATCTCAGAATTTTTTGTTAAAGTTTCAGCAATTTCTAGCCGCTTATTGCCAGAGGCGAAATAGTTGGCTAACTCGTCCAGTTCGCCCCGCCCTAAAAAGCGGTCTTGCTGTTCGGCTTGGGAAATGGTTGCGACTGCTAGCGTTTGATATAGTTGCGGACGTGCAACTGAGCTTCCACCACTTGCCTTAACACTCATTAGATTTCTTAAGCTCCCATCAATAATCGTTACTGTGTTAAGTCTGACCAGGGTGTGAATGAATTCACGTTTGTTTATTTTAGGTTTTTCCCTCCCCAGAAAGGGAATTTTTCTTCACTTATATGAGGTGACGATCGCCTGAAATCAACCTGGTCAGCTTTTAGATTAGAACGTTTTGGGCTCTTTACACCGCTATATTAAGAAGTGTGTAGTTTTCTCAATCTCAATGCCGTTGAATGTAGTCTTACTTACAACATAAGTACTGAGAAAAATTATAAGTTTTGTAACAAATACTGAATTTATGTGAGAGGCGATCGGCTTAACTTAAAGTTTTAGTATTACAGTTGTACTTACATGGATGAGAGACAAGCTCGTTTTTGATAATGCCAATAACGTGCGGTCGCTTGATGA
>NZ_PYCI01000156.1:0-14457 GCF_003015105.1 Chroococcidiopsis sp. CCALA 051
CGCAGTGTAGTGAAGCATCTCCCAGATGTTTCGCTTCGCGTGTGGATGACAATTCAAGTATTCACGCAGGAGGTCTACTAACTAAAATTACTTTGTTTTGACAAATCAGTTGCTTATTTACTCAGTGGAGCAACTGTGTTCAAAGTTACTTTAAAGATTTTTTGTGACTAACCAAATTTTATTTGCTAATAAAGTAAGTATAAAAAATATTATTTTGTTTCTGTTGAATAGCCTGTTTATAGCTAGTTATTGGCAATCTATACTTAAGATTACTTAGTGTAAATGTAGCGATGAAGATCGGGGTGATTTTTCTTTATCGCTTCTTATAGCGTGCGAGTTGCGACACAACAGTATTTGCCAGTACCGACATATATTTTTAAGTATTCCTTTATACTCATTCAAGCTATGAGTATTTTTACTGTGAAAGTTAAAGATTTCAGAAAAATAGTTGAAATTACCTTTGCAAATCTTTACTTAACTTAATAAAATAGAAGCCATAGATAGTAAGTATTTATTCCCAGCCATGTTTCCCGAACAAGTCCCTTGGCTAAGCATCATCACCCTACTACCGCTAGTAGCCAGCCTAGCCATTCCTTTGATTCCAGACTCTAAAGGCATTGTTCGCTGGTATGCTCTCGGAGTCGGAATCGCAGATTTCTGCATCATGCTCTATGCCTTTTGGCAGCATTTTGATTTACAAAACTCTACATATCAACTCGTCGAAAGCTACGCTTGGATTCCCCAAATTGGTTTAAACTGGTCGGTTGCCGTTGACGGTTTATCCATGCCTCTAGTGTTGCTAGCAGGTTTTATCACCACGATGGCAACATTGGCAGCGTGGAACGTGACAAACAAGCCACGCTTGTTCTACTTCCTAATCTTGGTCATGTACAGCGCCCAAATTGGCGTGTTTGTTGCCCAAGATGTATTGATGTTCTTCTTAATGTGGGAAATCGAGCTAGTCCCTGTATACTTGCTGATCTCCATTTGGGGAGGACAAAAGCGGCGCTACGCTGCCACTAAGTTTATTCTGTATACTGCTGCTGCTTCTATATTTATTCTGATATCTGGTTTAGCAATGGCTTTTTACGGGGATACAGTCACCTTCGATTTGACTGCCCTGGGCCTGAAACACTATCCTAAAGTCTTGGCAATGCTAGCCTATGCGGGATTCTTTATCGCCTTCGCTGTTAAATTGCCAGTATTTCCCCTGCACACTTGGCTACCAGATGCCCACAGTGAAGCATCTGCCCCCATCTCAATGATTTTGGCTGGGGTATTGCTAAAGATGGGTGGTTATGCGCTCATCCGATTTAACATTGAACTACTACCCGATGCTCACGTTTACTTTGCACCAGTCTTGGCAATATTGGGGGTAGTTAACATTATTTACGGTGCTTTTGCTGCCTTCGGTCAAGGTAATCTCAAGCGGCGACTCGCTTATTCTTCCATAGCCCACATGGGTTTTGTCCTGATTGGGATTGCTTCCTACACTGATTTAGGCATTGGCGGCGCAGTATTGCAAATGGTTTCCCACGGTTTAATTGCCGCTTGTTTATTCTTCCTATCGGGAGTAGCTTACGATCGCACCCATACTTTAATCATGGAAAAGATGGGGGGGATGGCGAAAGCAATGCCCAAAGTCTTTGCTTTATTCACTGCCGCTTCAATGGCTTCTTTAGCTTTACCAGGAATGAGCGGATTTGTGGGTGAGTTGACGATATTCCTCGGCATCACCACCAGTGACGCTTACAGTTCTGCGTTCAAAACTGTCGTCATCTTCCTCGCGGCTGTTGGTTTAATTCTGACCCCGATTTACTTGCTGTCCATGTTGCGGCAAGTCTTCTATGGAAAAGAAAATCACGAACTGGCATTCGAGTCATATTTAGGCGATGCTAGACCGAGAGAAGTTGCGATCGCCATGTGTCTGCTAGTTCCCATCGTCGGCATTGGCTTGTATCCTAAAATTGCCACGCAAACTTTTGATGTCAAGACGGTAGCAGTCGCAAGCCAAGTACGTACCGCCCTGTCTACCGTGGTAGCACAGCAGCCCAAGACTCCTCTATATTCTCGCCTGCTGGCTGCACCTCAGTTAGCCGTGACTCAGACATCAAATTTGGCTGAATAGTCATTTGTCAATTCTTTAGTATTTATCTGTAGGGTGCGTTAGTTACTAACGCACCCTACATTTTTGCATCTCCAGATGATGATAGCGGTTTTCAATTGGAGCAATACACGTCTGGTAGGGGCGCTTTCTCTGTGCGCCCCTACAAATGTCATCCATACAATCGAGAATTGCTATGAGAGCGAAATCGATATAAATCCCGACAAAAAAAGTCGGGTATGTTTGACTCGCTATATACACCGTGTTAGTATCAACCGAAGTTGACGGACAATCGAGGGAATGACTAATGACTCAGGCGATCGCAAACCAAACCAAGACAAACGCCACGTTTAGAGCCTTGAAATGTAAGGAGTGTGGTGCTGAGTACGAACTACAAGCAATGCACGTTTGCGAATATTGCTTTGGACCATTGGAAGTTGCCTACGATTACAGCGCTCTGCGCGATACCGTCACTCGCGAAAGCATTCAAAAAGGACCCCACTCAATTTGGCGCTATCGTCCTTTTTTACCTGTTGCTACCGATAACCCAATTGATGTCGGGACTGGCTTAACACCTTTAGTTCGTGCCAATCGCCTAGCGCGTCGCCTCGGACTGAAAAAGCTTTACATCAAGAACGATGCTGTCAACATGCCTACCCTGAGCTTTAAAGATCGGGTGGTATCGGTAGCCCTGACTCGTGCTAGAGAGCTAGGCTTTACGACAGTATCTTGTGCGAGTACGGGGAATTTAGCTAATTCTACCGCTGCGATCGCCGCTCACGCAGGGTTAGATTGCTGCGTCTTTATCCCCGCTGATTTAGAAGCAGGTAAGGTTTTAGGAACTTTGATTTACAGCCCTACTGTAATGGCAGTACAAGGTAACTACGACCAAGTCAACCGCCTCTGTTCTGAAGTAGCAAATACATACGGCTGGGGATTTGTCAACATCAATTTGCGCCCCTATTACTCCGAAGGTTCCAAAACTTTAGGTTACGAAGTTGCAGAACAACTAGGTTGGGAACTCCCAGACCACGTAGTTGCACCTCTAGCTTCCGGCTCCCTATTTACCAAAATCTACAAAGGCTTCCAAGAATTTACCGAAGTTGGCTTAGTAGAAGGCAAGCACGTCAGATTCAGCGGCGCGCAAGCCGACGGATGTTCGCCGATTGCCCAAGCTTACCGAGATGGCAAAGACTTTATCAAACCAGTAAAACCGAGTACGATTGCTAAATCAATCGCGATCGGTAATCCCGCTGACGGTGTCTATGCCTTAGATATTGCGCGGAAAACAAACGGTAATATTGAATCAGTCAGCGATCCTGAAATTATCGAAGGCATCAAATTACTAGCAGAAACCGAAGGCATCTTTACCGAAACCGCTGGTGGAACCACGATCGCCGTGTTGAAAAAACTAGTAGAAGCAGGTAAAATCGACCCCGAAGAAACTACCGTTGCTTACATCACTGGAAATGGCTTGAAGACACAAGAAGCCGTCCAAGGATATGCAGGCGAACCCCTAACAATTGAGCCAAAACTCGATAGCTTTGAAAGAGCATTAGAGCGTTCTCGCACCCTCGAACGACTGGATTGGCAACAAGTTTTGGTCTAATTTTAGATTTTGGATTTTAGATTTTAGATTGGTAATGGGTAGTTGGTAGTTGGTAGTTGATGATTAATCAGCACCGACTCCCAACTCCCGAACGCCAGTTCGCAAGAGCGGGGGAACCCCCGCTCTTGCGACTGGCTCCTCCCGACTCCCGACTCCCGACTCCCGAAACATGGCTATCAAAGTATTAATTCCGACTGCATTGCAAAAATTCACCAACAATCAAGCTACTTATGAGGGTAGCGGTAATAGCGTCTCCGAGCTGATTGAATCCTTAGAACAGGGTTTTCCTGGAATTAAGTCCCGTTTGTGTGACGAACAGGGACAACCGCGTCGTTTCTTGAATCTATACGTGAATAGTGAAGATATCCGCTTTTTAGATGGTATAGATACACCTTTAAAAGAAGGCGATGAAGTGAGTATCGTCCCTGCGGTAGCTGGCGGTTAATTCAGTTAACAGTTATCAGTTATCAGTGGAGAGACGTTACATGTAACGTCTCTATTATCATGTCACAATAATTTTAAGGAAAAAGTTATAAAGCGATCGCTCTTATACCTATAGATCGAGGAATGAGTTGAGCAATGGCAGAAGAAAATCAGAATCCAGCACAGGCTCCAGCAGGAGAAACGGCAGGCGAAAATGCGCCACCCAGCACTGTAGATAAACAAGCTCCTGATGTCGTTGCAGAAAATCTTAAAACGACTTCTGACCCAGAAGCTTCAGAGATTCCTACTGCCAACGCACCAATTCCAGAAGAGAATCTAGTGGCGAATACGGACGAGGCGAAGGAAAAAGGCACGGCGACAGCAGAAGCTCCAAATGAAACTGACCAGCAAGCAAAAGCAGCTGACAAGCCAGGTTCCAAAAAACCCGACGCATCGCCTAAAGCCGATAAGCCAGCCGCCGCTAAAGCAGCAGGTGATAAACCCGCCGCTAAAGCTAAGAAAGAAAAAGGTCCAACACTCGAAGATAAACCATTCACTGAATTTATCCAACAAGACTACATCCCAGCAATTGAGAAGGCTTTAAAAGCTCAAGGAGTCGTGGATGTAGACTTAACGCTTACCAAGCAAAAAATTCCTGTAGTTGGTTTAGAGCAGCAAGAGTGCTGGCAAATTGTTGGCAAGTGGCAAAATGTCTCGCGACAATTCAACCTTTATTTCCCTGATGAAGATATTCAAGGCAAGAAATATTTCTCTTGCAATGAAGGCTCTCGACCCAGCACTATCGAGCATTTTCTGGGTGACGAACGCAAGATGACGCTCGACCTTCTCATGTGGGGAATCGTCCAGCGGTTGAACGGTCAAAAGTGGCTGTCACTGAATTAGTTACAGCTATATTCTCGTTTTCGTGCATGATATTTGTAGGGGCGCACATCTGTGCGCCCCTACGTTGCATTTTATGCAAATGCAAATCGCTACGATGGCAATTCCAGAAATTTGTAAACAACCACTCCAGTTGCAGGATGATTGTCAACTCCTACATAACCAGACTTGACCATCTCTTTTAAAGTTGCTTCTACCTGAGCAAAACTAGCACCAGTATCCATCACGCCTTGCGTGACGGAAAGCTTACCCCCATGCGCCGCCGCAGCTTTGAGCAATTTAACCATCAATTGCTCTTTCGGATTTACTTGGATTGTCTGGGTAGCAACTACCGGGTCTGATAGCGGTACGCCAGCAGCAGATAAACCCATTTTGGCTCTTAGCTTAGCGTTGTAATCGTCTACCATATCGGGAATTAGAAATAAATCGATCAATTGTCCGACACCAAATAAACCAAAAGTAAATAGCCACAACAAACCCGTGGCTATTTTGCCGTTATAGAAGCGATGCAACCCGTAAACTTGAAGCAAACAACCCAACCACAGAATATAAGAACTACTAGTTTTATTCATAAGTTGTGTGGATAATCAGGGAGCGTATTTTCTATGTTAGAGATTGGGAATGGGTAGTTGGTAGTTGTTAGTTGTTGGTGAGTGGGTGGTGGATAGTGGCGCTTTGGCTAGAATCGCTTTCTTGTCTACCTTATCTTCCTTGTCCCCCTTGTCCCCCTTGCCTTCCTTGTCCCCCTTGTCTACCTTGCCTTCCTTGTCCCCCTTGTCTTCCTTGTCCCCCTTGTCTCTCGACTCCCGACTTCTAATACACAAATCAGTCTATTTCGCCTAAAAAGTGACAAATTTGTAAAAAAAATTGATTGGGTGTAGTAACTCTTAATGTGGTAAAGCGACGCGATCGCCCTGAACCCTTGGTAGACTGAATTTTAGATAATAAATTGCGCTCTATCTTTTGTTACAGAGATAAGAACCCCACAAGAGCAAAACGACATGGTAGATTCCCTGAAAAAGCCGAGCTTTGAAGAAATACGTCCTGGGGTAAAAGCTCCAGCCAAGGAAACCATTCTCACGCCTCGGTTTTACACCACAGACTTCGATGAAATGGCGCGGATGGATATTTCCGTCAACGAAGATGAGTTGAAAGCAATACTCGAAGAGTTTCGTACTGACTACAATCGCCATCACTTCGTCCGAGATGAAGAATTTGAACAATCTTGGGATCGCATCGATGGGGAAACTCGCCAATTATTTGTTGAGTTTTTAGAGCGTTCTTGTACGGCAGAGTTTTCTGGTTTCTTGCTGTACAAAGAACTCAGCCGCCGCTTGAAGGGGAAAAACCCTGTATTAGCAGAGTGTTTCGCCCTCATGTCACGAGATGAAGCCCGTCACGCAGGCTTCCTAAATAAAGCGATGTCTGATTTTGATTTGTCGCTCGATTTAGGATTCTTAACCAAGAACCACACGTATACTTTCTTCAAACCGAAGTTTATCTTCTACGCCACTTATCTATCGGAAAAAATCGGTTACTGGCGCTACATCACAATTTACCGTCATCTCCAGGCGCATCCTGAAGATCGGATTTATCCAATTTTCCGCTTCTTTGAAAACTGGTGTCAAGACGAAAACCGTCACGGAGATTTCTTTGATGCCATTATGCGGGCGCAACCGCAAATGTTAAATGACTGGAAAGCGCGGTTATGGTGTCGCTTCTTCCTGTTGTCGGTGTTTGCCACGATGTATCTTAACGATATTCAGCGGGCTAAATTCTATGCTTCCATCGGCTTGAATGCGCGAGATTACGATGTCTACGTGATTGAGAAGACGAACGAAACCGCAGGACGGGTATTTCCGGTGATGCTGGATGTAGAGAATCCAGAGTTTTACCAACGCTTAGATGTTTGCGTGAAGAATAATGAAAAATTAACGGCGATCGCTAGCTCTAATACGCCGAAGTTTCTACAATTCTTCCAGAAATTACCGTTCTATGTTTCTAACGGTTGGCAACTCTTGCGCTTGTACTTGATGAAGCCAATTGACGTTGCCCCATCTCACGGAATGGTACGATAGCAACTTTAAGTTTTGCTCCGCTAAAGTGGTTCTGTACTATGCAGAACCACTTTTTTTGTGAAAGAATCGCCAAAATCTCGAAAGTTCGGCTGGAATCTCGGTTTGTTGAAACTACGTCACGGAAGATCCCCCCAACCCCCCTTACCAAGGGGGGCAATCAGCTCCCCCTTTTTAAGGGAGGCTAGAGAGAATCTGACAAGACATATTCCCCCTTTTTTAAGGGAGGCTAGGGGGGATCTGACAAGACATATCCCCCCCTTTTTAAGGGGGGCTAGGGGGGATCTCATTGTTCTGTTCCTTCTCATCTCTACACCTGCGTGGAGTCAACCACAGTTACACAAAACACCCAGTGCAGCAAATTTAGATTTAAAGCCAGAAATTATTGAAAGCAGCCCTGTTCTACAGCGCTGGATGCGTAAAGTACCGAACGTGCTAGAAGAGATCGATCGCGATCCGAGTTTTCGTACCCGTCTGCGGCTAGGATATTCTTTATTTCCTTCGACAAATAATGCTAGTGGTTGGAATTTTGGTATAGAGGATTTATTTATTAGTAAAAGTGGTTTGACGATTAGTGGAGATTATCAAGCAGCTTTCGATCGCCAGCGCGAGGCTTACGGTGTAGACTTACGTTATTACGTGCGCCCTTTGGGAAAGTACATCAATTTTGCGCCGATAATCGGCTATCGACACATAGAAACAGGCAATTATTCCACTGATGGCATATATTTGGGCGCAAGGCTGCTCTTGGTATTATCTCGCGGCGGTGCGGCAGATATTGCTCTATCTCAAAGTTGGGTGTCTCCTGGTACGGATGATGAAGTAGGATTGACAACACTCTCTTTTGGCTATGCTGTTACCCGCGATTTGCGGTTATCTACAGATTTACAAAGGCAAAATTCGCGTCAAGAAAAAGATAGTCGGCTAGGAATTGTATTGGAATGGATGTTGTGAGATTTTGGTATGGTGCCGCAATCGCATTGCGTACCTGCTACAACCACTGGCTACAATAGCGAAGCGATCGACCTTTGATGCTCTGCCGGACGGCTATCTCGTCTGTTACCGAGCATAACATCTATCTAAAGATAGATCGTTATGAATATTGCCTAGCTTAAGATATATCTAGCTATTCCGCTAGTTCATGTCTTAACAAGACTAAATCGTTCTAACAGCCCGCATTAAGCGGGTTTTTTCATGTTTATTTTCCGATCGCGCTGCTCCCAAATCCGTGCAGCAGGCAGATGAACTGTATGCTATTGGAAAGAACGAGGCAATAACAAACCAGACTTGCACTAAAGTATCATATTTGCATTGATGGAGAGTATCTATGCGCTACAAACTATTAGGTAACAGTGGATTGCGCGTTTCCGAACTCTGCCTGGGGACGATGACTTTTGGTGAAGATTGGGGGTGGGGAAGTTCTTACGAGGAAAGTCGTAAAATATTCGATGCCTTCGCCGCTGCGGGTGGTAACTTTCTCGATACGGCAAATCTCTATACCAACGGTACGAGTGAAAAGTATGTTGGTGAGTTTGTTGCAGGCGATCGCCATAAATGGGTCATTGCAACAAAATATAGTTTAAACACGGGTAATGGCGAAATCAATGCTGGTGGCAACCATCGTAAGAATATGGTGCAGGCAGTAGAAGCCAGTTTGCAGCGATTAAATGTGGAATATATCGATTTACTATGGTTGCACGCTTGGGACTTCACTACGCCTGTAGAAGAGGTGATGCGATCGTTTGACGATCTGGTACGCATGGGTAAGGTATTGTATATCGGTGTTTCCGATACTCCAGCTTGGATTATCTCGCAAGCAAATACCCTAGCAAATCTGCGCGGCTGGACACCGTTTATTGGATTGCAAATTGAATATTCTTTGAAAGAAAGGACCCCCGAACGAGACTTATTACCAATGGCACAAGCGCTTGGGATTGGCGTGACAGCTTGGAGTCCCCTCGGTGCTGGCGTATTGACGGGTAAATATAATCGTCCAGCAGAGGAGACGGACGAACCAGGAAGACTGAGCAATCCAAATGCATCCCAAATTAGCGATCGCGATCTAGAAATTGCAGCAGAGGTGACTAAAATAGCCACAGAAATTGATAAAGCACCTTCACAAGTTGCACTCAACTGGATACGGCAGCAACCAGGCGGAATTATTCCCATTATTGGCTCCCGTAAACTGAAACAGTTTGAAGAAAATTTAGCTTGTTTGGAATTTGAACTAAATGCCGAACAAATGCAGCGCTTAAATGATGTGAGTGCAATTGAACTCGGTTTTCCTCACGATTTTCTCAAAAGTTCGATGGTTCAAGATTTTGCCTTTGGTGGAGCGTTGACTAAGATCGATCGCGATCGCTTTTTCTAGTTTTTAGCCGACCGAAAAATTAGATTGCTAACAGAAATACTGAGTAGCTAAATATATACAAAAAGTCCGTATTTTACGGACTTTTTTATGTGGAATTGTTACTAAAGATTGAGTTAATAAATATGAAGTATTTCCATAAAGACCCGATCGAAACTTGTATTAAAACATCGTTTAACTGCTGCAAACTCAACTGAGTTTTGCAACGCAACTATTAATTATTAAGTTTTACGCATGAGGGAAATTTATGAGTTACGAGCTTTCCCGTCGTCAAGTTTTAAAACTAGCTGGATTCTTATCTGCTGGAACTGCTACTGTCGGAAGCGTTCCCATCGTGAGTCGGTTTTTCGCCGATCGCGCTAACGCCCAGACTGGTACGATCTACGTTCGCGAGAATATATATACATTTATCCAGTCGCCACAAAAAGTTGAGGCTCTCAGGAGGGGTATTCAGGTGATGAAATCCCGACCTGATACGAATCCGACTAGTTGGATTTACCAAGCTAATATGCATGGCATTCCCAGCGGTGAGACACGCAGATTAACAGCATGGAGGACATGCCAGCATGGAACCTTCTATTTCTTCCCCTGGCATCGCATGTACCTATATTATTTCGAGCGTATTCTCCGGCAAGCATCCGGCGATCCGAATCTGGCACTCCCATACTGGAACTATTCAGATTCCGTCGAACAGCGCGTTTTACCCGCACCGTTTCGCATCCCCGCCAATACCACAAACCCCCTCTATAGCGATCGCGGCAGTAGCATAAATGTTAACCAGGGCGATCCATTGCCAGAAGCCGATGTCAGATATGCAGATGCTTTTCAACGGACAAACTTTTTCCATACATCAGATGGCGGGCGCAGCTTTGGCGGACGCAGGGTAACTGAGGCAAATGCGAATACTCACCGCGCTAATGGCTATGGGGACTTAGAACGAAGACCTCATAATGGCATCCATTCACGTATAGGCGGCTTAATGGGAAGCGTACCTACTGCTGCCCGCGATCCGATTTTTTGGTTGCATCATGCGAACATCGATCGCCTGTGGGAGCGCTGGTTGCGACTGGGAGGTGGACGAGCAAATGCGACAACAAACAGCGATTGGATGAACGATGTTTTTACCTTCTTTGATGAAAACGGCACTCAGGTACAGTTGCGCGGCAGGGATGTTCTCGATACTGCGGGTCAACTAAACTATTTGTATGACGATCCTTTATCAAGGAGAAACAGATCTGTAACGCCATCGTCGCAGAGTATAGATACAAGTACTCAACAAACAGATACAAGCACTCAGCAACAAATAGCTATGTCGGCTAACGATCGGCAATTAACGATTGTCCTCAGCGATGCGCCTCTCACTCTGTCTGCTCCAGCGCAAGATCTCGTGAGGACGAGAGCATTAACAGCAGAATCTGCATTGACTCTCAACATTACAGGAGTCGAGTACAACCCAGATAATCCTATTCCCTACGACATTTACGTCAATTTACCTGAAGGAGTTGCACCAGACCCTTATGGTCCCTACTATGCTGGGATTCTGTCACTATTCTCTCTGCCCCAAAGAGGCACTTTCCGCCTTGATATTACTTCTACAGTGAGGCAGCTACAGCGGCGCAGTCTCATGACGGGAGATTTTATCTCTGTTACTTTTGTGCCACCTTATAGACAGATACAGCAGGATCGCTCTACTCAAGATCGCCAAGCTCAATTACAAGGAGCAGTTCGCTTTAGTGGAGTGACTCTGACTAGAGAGTAATCGGGGTTGCTATCGCGCTGTAGCGGCAACGGTGACATCAAAATTGAGCTGAAACGGTTTGAAATTAGCTCCGGCTTTGGGAGTCCCTTTCAATTCCACCTGATAAGCACCGGGTTTGGGAAAAATAATTTCCGCGCCAGGAATGCCTTGATATTTCTCGGCTGTCACGGCTTTGAGTGACGGTTGTAATAGTGGTGCAGCATTTTTCTGGCGCGGTTCGGCATAGACTGCTAGTTGGCAATTACACTGCTGAAGGGGAATTGTTTGTCCGCCTTTACGTGTGAGTGCGATCCAAGCGAGTGTTGCTTTTCCTGCTTGGGGATTGTCGTTAGGTTCGAGGTGAATTGTCCCGCCGACATCGCCAGAGATTTCTACTTTATGGGCGATCGCCTCAGTCGCGATCGCTCCTGTTGCTAGTACGCTGAGTAATAATAACTTAGTATAGTTACTAAAATTTTTTAGCTGAAACATAGTATTTTTCTATATGGAAAATTGACCAAAACCAACGCGATCGCACGAGCAATACTCCCACAGTGGCAACTCCCAAGAGAATTGCATAGAACTGACTGCTTTCACTCACGCTACCTAAATAGTGAGAACCAATCAGCACCGCATGAGCTGAACTCAAAATTGTGGCGGGAATTCCTAATAAATGAATTTGTCGCCAGCGCGTGCCTAAGAATTTTTGGGCGCGATCGCAACTTGTAATTGCTGCTGGAGTCATTAAGACAATCGCAACAAATCCCAAGATTAAACTGACTTGATGGGTGGGTAGTAGGAAAGCAAATGCTTCTAAATTCCAATCCAGCGTATGCGCCATCATGTGAGTTGTATGCGCCAAAGCGAGTACGAAGGCTCCCACGCCTAAGACGCGGCGATAGTGTAAGGGCGCAGCCCACAAACGGCTGATGGGACGGGCAATCAGAGCTAGCATTAGGCAGAATAGGGATGCATGACCTGTATAATCAGTCATCGTATCCCCAGTTCGTAGTAGGGTAATCGCCCCAATTGCTACTGTAATCCAGCCACCTAAGCGAAATAATTGACTGCGGCGATCGCGACTTAAAAAAGATGTGGAGACTCCTACTCCTAGCATCATCGGTAGAGTGCCAATGCCAAAAGCGAGCATCGTGGCTGCACCTTGCCATAATTGTCCCGTTTCCGCCGCTTTAATTTGAGCCGCATACAAAAACCCACAGGGCATTAAACCCCACACTAAACCCAAGCCTGCGGGTGTCCACCATTGTGTTTTAAAAGATAGATTGACCATACCCCGACTCAGGCGATCGTGCCATTTACCGTGCGTCAGGGGGTGTAGCAGGGGAAGGTGAATAAATTGGGGGTTAATCTGCGCTAAACCAAATAAAATGAGCATGATTCCCGTCAGTGTTGCCAGCCAGCGCCGTACTTCGCTACCGATGCCTGCCATTTGTCCGCTGGCGATCGCGATCGAACCAATTGCCCCAATTGCCGCACCGACGAGAACGTAACTAATTATCCGCCCTAAATTTAATAGAGTATGAAAATAGACTTGCTGCTGCCATTTCGGTTTGTCTTGTTGACCTGATAGAGAGAACGCCACTGTTAGGGGTCCACACATCCCGACGCAGTGTCCGAAACTTCCCAAGAAACCGAGGGACATTATCAGTAGAAGGTCAAAAGTCAAAAGTTAAAAGTTAAAAATTTCTACTTTTTGGTTGCGGGTACTTCTACGATTTGCGTAGCTTCTATCATCTTACCGTTGTGAGCTAAGACCTGATGGTTGTTAGCATTCAGGCTAACTCTAATTTCGGTTTTACCAGGTTTAAGATTGTCTAAATAATACCAAGAGCTATATAAACGAGTGATTTTTTTGCCGTTAACGTAAAGATGGGCGTGACATTCTCCTGGTTTTGACTGCAACTCATTACTTTAGGTAAAACTTGTACTTCAGTCAAAAGACAGGCTGTCGTACATATGCGATCGCTCTTAGCTCATAGCAATTTTCGATTGTATGGATGACATTTGTAGGGGCGCACAGCTGTGCGCCCCTACCAGACGTGTATTGCATCCAATGGAAAACCGCTATCAATTCAATCGTGAATTAATCCATCCGGCATGATTGCCCAAGCTAAATCTATTCGCTCATCTTGCAGTTGAGATTTTAGTTTTGCTCGTTTGAGGTTAGCTCCCCGCAAAATTAACCCCTCCATTTTGGCATCCACTAAATTCGCTCCTGTTAAATTTGCGCCGCTCAGGTTAGCTTGGCTTAAGTTTGCCCAACTCAAATCAGCTTGGGAGAGGTTTGCCTTAATTAGCTCTACCCGTTCTAGGTTGGCTCCTCGCAGCGTTGCTAAAATCAACTTGGCATCAGTCAGGTTGGCATGACGCAAATTTGTTCCGGTTAGATTTGCCCCACTCAGGTTAACTCCAGCTAAGTTTGCCTCGCTAAAGTCAACTCCTACTAGATCTGCACCACTAAAATCTGCTTCGCTTAAATTCACTTTCCACAAGTTCAAGCCGCTCAAATGCACTTCGCGAAAATCTCGCTCTCCCTGGTTGTAGCGACTAACGAGTGCTGCGGCATCCATACTATCGCGGTTCGTGTCCCAGCCAAAAGGCGATCGCATCGATCCAAAATTCATGGGGGGTCTCCTTCTATACTTACAAAAATCTCGTCCCCGATCGCGCGACTTGGATAACAGCATATAGGTTGCAAGTCTTGCTCTAGTGCTGTCAAGTCAACTGGATAAACGTTGCGGGAATAAACATTAAAAGTTTTTTGTTAAAGATAAATAGGCAATTTCTTTCAATCGCCTTATCTCAAACTCGTAACGAATTTGAGTTAATGCTCATACTACGATTTTTGAACAAACCGAGAACAAATATGTGAGATTTAATAGAAAAATTAAAATTCTTTAGATTTCTTTACATTCTGAGGGTTCTATTCGTTGCTAAAGCCAATTGAGAATTCATAGATTTATTTGCATCAGCAACGGTGCGATCGCTTTACCTCTTCTTATTAATTTAGCTACCAATTTAAACTTTTTACACAATAACAGCTTTTATTAGCCAATCTTTCACACTAACTTCGGTAATTCTTCCAGTCTGAAATCTGAAGAAAATCAATTATTCTATATTTGGCTCTGTGCCAGTGAAGACGATAGCAAATCTCTGAAAAATAATTATGACATTTGAAAAAGAATTAGAAGAAATTACTGCATTAGTTTTGTTTAGTAG